>JAFUXW010000168.1 GCA_017477035.1 Alphaproteobacteria bacterium
GATATCAATGAGAATATAAGTTTCGGTACGGAATTAGGTGTCAGATTTAATCCGGAGCATAGCGATGCCTCCAATGATTATCGCGCTTTGTTTGGTTTGAGTTGGAACTTTTAAGTGATTTACGAGGAGCTTGATGAATAAGGACTTTTGGCATTCAAAACGGTTTGTTCCGCTATTGATTACACAGTTTTTCGGAGCATTTAACGATAATCTTTTTAAAAACACTTTAATGACATTTGTTGCGTATAAAATGGTTGCAGGTGAACAGACAGTCAGTATTTATTCCAACATGATTGCTGCAGTGTTTATATTGCCATATTTTTTATTTTCAGCTTTTGCCGGTTTGCTGGCAGATAAATATAATCGCGCCAATCTTACAAGAATCTTGAAAATTACCGAATTTATTTTGATGATTTGTGCCGGATTTTTATTTGTATACAAAAGTATATATTTACTCATATTTATTTTATTTTTGATGGGTGTACAGTCTACATTTTTCGGGCCAATAAAATATGCACTGTTGCCTCAGCTTCTGCGCTCGGAAGAATTGATTGCCGGTAATGCTTATGTTGAAGCAAGCACATATATTTCCATAATATTAGGTTCTGTTTTGGGAACATTGCTCCCTGTATCTTTCAACGTAGCGTTATTATTGATTTGTGCGGTAGTCGGGATTGTGTCAAGTTACCATATACCGAGTGCTTCAGGACTAAGACCAAGTGAAAAAATCAGTTTTAACATTTTCCGATTAATGAGTGAAAATTTAAGATTGATTCGTTCTCATATAATTGTTTTCAGAGCAATTATAGGTGCAACTTGGTTTTGGATTTTAGGCACATTTTTTCTAACACAATTATTTCCTTTATGTAGTAAGGTTTTTAATACAGATGCGACAGTGGTTACTCTGTTTTTGATACTGTTTTCACTTGGCGTCGGAGCAGGTTCTGTATTTTGTAATAAGTTGCTTAAAGGCGAGATATCTATTGTATATGTGCCGTTGAGTGCAATAGGTTTAAGCGTATGTGCATTTATGATATATGTTTTATCCGTGGGGTTTACGGCACCGGAAGCGTCTTTGGAATTAGCTGAATTTATAACTATGCCGCGTGGTCTGTTTATTTGTGTGTGCTTATTTATGTTTGCATTTATGGGAGGAATGTATGTAGTACCATTAAATGCTTTGATGTAAAAAAAAGCTCCGAGTAAGTATGTAGCAGCCGTCATTGCCGGAAATAACATCATTAATTCTCTTGGAATGGTGGGAATATCAGTTTTTGCAATTATTTTGGTCAGCTGTGGATTTAAAATTACTGATTTGTTTTTATTTATTGCGATTATCAGCGCCGGGGTAGCATTTTATATATGTAAATTATTACCGATTGCTTTGTTACGTTCCATATTTTGTTCAATACTTAATTTATTTTTCAGAGTAAAGGTAGATGGGTTGGCTAATTTACGTAAAGCAGGATCAAAGACTTTGATTATCGCTAATCACGTATCATTATTGGATGGTATATTGATAGCTGCTTATCTACCACGCAAAATTACCTTTGCCATAGATGGAACTTGGGGGGCTAAATGGTATGTAAAGATGTTCAGCGGTATAGTAGATTTTTATCCGCTTAATCCTACAAATCCGCTGTCTGTTCGTTCTCTGATAGATGTTGTTAATCAGGGAAAAACTGTGATGATTTTTCCGGAAGGGCGCATAAGTGTTACCGGTTCTTTAATGAAAGTATATGAGGGTGCAGGAGTTGTGGCGGAAAAGTCAGGTGCCAAAATAATCCCGCTTCGCATAGATGGAGCACAGTATTCTAAATTTTCTTATATAGGTAACTTGATTAAAACCCAGATGTTTCCTAAAATTAAGTTATCTGTTTTGCCGGCTTGCGAACTCAATGTAGCACAGAATGTCAGCAATCGTGAACGTCGGCGACTCATATCGCTACAACTTCATGATATTATGGCAAATATGATTTATGATACTACCGAAAAAAAACAACCATTGTTTAATTTAATTCTTAATGCGGAAAGAATACATGGCAGCAAACATAAAATTGCTCAAGATGTAACCGGAATTACTCTGACATATTCACAATTTATCTTAAAAACCTATATTTTGGGAGAAGCTTATCTTTGCGCTTTTAATAATGATAAAAACATAGGAATTTTATTACCAAACAGTTTGGCGGCAGCAGTTAGTTTTTTTGCATTGCATTGCGCCGAGAAATTACCGGTAATGCTTAATTTTTCCCTTGGAACTAAGCAATTTTCTTCTTGTTTGCATACTGTAAATATAAAAAATATAATTACTTCTCGCCGCTTTATAGAACAGGGGCAATTACATCATTTGATTGATTGCGCAGAAAATTGCGGATGCAAAATTATATATTTGGAAGATTTTTCTCAAAAAATAGGAGTAATTAATAAAATAAAAGGTATATACAGGTATTTGCAACGAAAAGGCATTAAATCGAATAGTAATGAAGCTGCCGTAATTTTATTCACATCAGGCTCAGAGGGGTTACCGAAGGCTGTTTTATTATCACATCGTAATATACAGGCAATTGTATTGCAAATTCATTTGGCAGTTCCGTTTCATTCCAGAGATGTGATTTTAAATGCATTGCCGATGTTTCATTCGTTTGGGCTTACGGTAGGCACTATTTTGCCGCTTCTATATGGAGTGAAAACATATTTTTATCCGTCTCCTTTGCATTATCGCATTATTCCTGAAGTTGCATATAATTTACAGGCTACGGCAGTTTTGGGAACGGATACGTTTTTATACGGATATGGGAGAATGGCAAATCCGTATGATTTCTTTTCAGTGCGTTTTGCAGTTGTAGGCGGTGAAAAATTGAAAGAACGCACTGCCGAACTGTGGATGCAGAAGTTTGGCGTACGTATTTTGGAAGGTTACGGTACTACAGAGACATCTCCGGTTATTTCTGTGAATACTCCGATGTTTTATCAAAGCGGTAGTGTAGGGAGATTCTTACCGCGAATAGATTATCGTTTGGAAAAAGTTATAGGTGTAGAGGATGGAGGAAAACTGTTGATTAAGGCTGATAATGTGATGATGGGATATATTAAACCGGAAAAGCCAGATTTATTACAAACAGTCGGTGTTTGGTATGATACCGGAGATATTGTTAAAATAGATGAAAATGGTTTTATTCATATCAAAGGTCGCGCTAAACGTTTTGCTAAAATAGGCGGAGAAATGGTGTCTTTAACAGCAATAGAACAAGTTCTTGATGAACTGTATCCGGATGCAAAACAAGGGATAATTTCAGTATCAGATGATAAAAAAGGAGAAAAAATTATATTTGTTACCGATGCCGAAAATGCAGATATAGACGATATTCAAAAATATTTCAGAATGAATGGATTGAGTGAATTATGGATTCCTAAAGAAGTATTATATGTGAAAAATCCGCCGCTCTTGGGGAGTGGAAAATTTGATTACATAAATGCTGAAATACAATACAAACAAAGCAAATAAAATATTTATTTGCACATCAAGAAAAAATAATATACTATGCAACAAAATAATATGGAGAATAAAAAAAATGAAAATGTTTAAGCATAATTGCAATATAAGGGTGTTAGTGTCCGTTTTAGGGATTTTAATCTGTTTTGATGCTACGGCGGGTGTTAAATTATTGCCGGGTAGCGGGGCTAGCGGTAATGTTCGTGCCAAGCAGGGTAACCCTTGTGCCGGATATAATCTCACAACCAAAAAATGTGATAAAAAGGCTTGTGCAATAGGTTGGGATTGTTTAAGTTGCACCAATGCTAAAGGAACGTATTACAAATGCACGCAAAAATCTTGTGATGTGACTGATGGCTTTGTTGCCGGAAGAACGTCTTGCGCTCCTTGTCAACAATATGAATATAATGGATTTGCCGGAAATCAAATATGTGGTAAATGTAGTATTATCAATGGTTGTTTGGAAAACGGCAACGGAGATACATATACAACATTCCAGTATGTCATAGGAGTTACCATAAAAGACGATAAAGTAAATAGCGTTCAAAGAACCGGATACAGATTAAAATAAAACAAGCTTCTCAGTAACGAGTAGCTCGTTTTAGGTTATGTCATGATCGTCAATTGAATATCCGGTCGACCGGATGGTGCGGATATAGTCGGGACCAAATTCGTTGAGTGCTTTTCTCAAACGGCGTATGTGCACATCAACAGTTCTTGCCTCAACATAAACACTGTTTCCCCAAACTTCTTTTAATAAGTCATCTCTTGAAAAGACTTGCCGCGGGGTGGTAATCAGCATTTTAAGTATTCTAAATTCTGTCGGAGCTAATTGAATGTAATTTTCTCCGCGGAATACTTTTTTTTCTCTCGTCTTTAGAATAATATCCTTAAATACATACTCTTTTTTATCATTACTCATATTTCCTACACGACGCAAGTTGGTTTGTATACGTGCCAGCAATTCAGGAACGGAAAACGGCTTGGTAACATAATCATCGGCGCCGGCTGAGAGGCCTGCAATTTTATCTTCTTCTTGTCCCTTTGCAGTGAGCATAATGATTGGTGTGTTTTTATGTTCTGGATTGTTGCGGATTATTTTGCAAAGTTCAAGTCCTGATATTTCAGGAAGCATCCAATCCAATAAAATTAACGACGGATTATTTTTTTCAACCACAGGCAACACCTTATTGCCCTGCGAAACGCATATTGTTTCGTAACCGGCTTTTTCTAAATTATATTTAATCAGCAAGGCAATTGCCTGTTCATCTTCAACAATTAAAACGGTTGCCATTATTTTCTCCTTAATTCATGTATTTTTTTGATGACTAGGTCTGGATTTGGCGATTTAAAAATTGCACTTCCAGCCACTAAAACATTTGCTCCGTTTTGTACACAAAGCTCAGCAGTTTGAGGATTTATTCCACCATCAACTTCTAAAGTAATTGGGTGGTCTGCAATTATTGTTGCGATATCGGAAATTTTCTTTATTTGGTTTTCCATAAAAATTTGCCCACCAAATCCCGGTTCAACCGTCATAACCAAAATATTGTCAATATTCTTTAAGAATGGTTTTAATACATCAGCCGGTGTATGAGGTTTTATGGATATTCCAACTTTAAGGTTACGTTTTTTTAATTCATTTATAACTTTATTTGTATCATCAAGGGCCGCTTCGTAATGAAATGTTATCATATCGGCTCCGCTGTTATAAAACATAGGTATAAAACTCAAGGGATTTTCTACCATAATGTGGACATCAAAAAACAGACGGCTTAAATGACGCAACTGGCGCACAAAATCAGGACCGAAACTTAAATTAGGCACAAAGTGACCGTCCATAATATCAAAATGCAACCAATCGGCACCGGCTTTTTCTACCAGAGCAACTTGATTTTTAATATCGCCTAAATCAGCAGCCAATAAGCTGGGTGCTACCAATACCATGACTTTCTCCTTCAGGTTATTATAAAACAAGAAGGTTAAATTGTAGTAAAAACTATATTGAATTTTTGATAATGCCGCCGCCTAGTATTATATCATTTTTATATAGTACGACCGATTGCCCTGGAGCAATTGCTTTTTGTTTTGCATAAAAATCTACTTGAATTTGGGAGTTTTCAAGCAGAGTAACTTTTACGGCAACTGGCTGTTGCGAAGAGCGTATTTTGGCTTCACATTCAAATGGATTGTCAATGTTTTCAACTCCTGACCAACATAAATTGTCAGCAATCAAACCACTACGTTCACATTCTTCTTCAAAACCGACAATTACTTCATTTTTATTTTTGTTAAATCCTAAAACATAAAGAGGCCGTTCCGCTGCAATACCCATACCGCGACGTTGTCCTACGGTATAATTCCAAATTCCCTGGTGCTGTCCTAAAACTCTACCATCCTGAGTTACAAAATTACCTATTTGCGGTTCGTTTTGTAAAATGTCATTAATATCACCGGAATAAAAATCTTGACTATCAGGTTTATCGGAAACTGCCAACCCGTATTCCGTAGCCATTTTTCGAACTTGTTTTTTTGTTAATTCTCCCAAAGGCATCATAACTTTGCTTAATTGATCCTGCGTTAAGCGATATAAAAAATATGATTGGTCTTTAGTATGGTCAATTCCACGCTTAATCGCGTAACGCTTTGTTTGTTCATTATATATTATTTGAGAATAGTGTCCTGTAGCAAACTTATCAAATTCAATACCTTGAGAAATAGCTTCATCCGGTAAAGCGTTGAATTTTATATATGAGTTACATATAACACATGGATTCGGAGTGCGGCCGGCTTTATATTCGCTTTTAAAATTATCAAGTACCATTTGCTGGTATCGCTTTGAACAGTCTAATACATAATACGGAATATCTAAGCTTTTGCATATTTGTTTTGCAGTATCAATGTCCTGCTCTTCATGTGGGGAAAAACAGGAATCGGCGTGAATGTTGCCTGAAAATTTTGTATCTTTGTTCCAAATAGACATTGTAACTCCGATAACATTGTGACCTTGACGTTTTAACATCGCCGCTACTACCGATGAATCAACACCTCCACTCATTCCAACCAGAATTTTCATATATAACCTCTTATATAAACAAAAGAACTTCGGAGCATCCGAAGTTCTTTATAAAATTTACACCATTAAAACGGAATATCATCATCTAAATCAGACGGAGTAGTTTCTGTAGAATTATCCCATCCGGCAGACGGAGATGAAGAAAATACATCATTTGCTTCCATTGAACCGGCATCAGAATTTCGAGCATCCAACATCATCAGTGTTCCTGAGTAGTTTTGCAAGACCACTTCTGTTGTGTAACGATCATTTCCGTTGTTATCTTTCCAAGTGCGGGTTTGCAACTGTCCTTCAATATATACTTTTGAACCTTTGCGTAAATATCTTTCAGCAGTATCTGCCAATGCACTGTTGAAAATAACTATGCGATGCCATTCTGTTCTTTCTTTACGTTCCCCTGTGGCCTTATCTTTCCAAGAGTCTGATGTTGCTAAGCGTAAATTAACAACTTTAGCGCCGCTGGTGGTGTTGCTTACGACCGGATCCGCTCCGAGATTACCAACCAAAATCACTTTATTTATACTTCCTGCCATTATTTTTTTCCTTTTAATTTTTTTTCAAGTTTTATGTATTGTACAGAGTTTTATGTGTAAATCAAGTGTTACACATTGTTTTCCGCAAATATTCTAAGCGGCTTTTTCTGTTGTAGCACACAATTCTTCCATAACTTCTTTTTTCAACGTTACGTTATCCGACTTACCGGTAGCAAATACAGGTAATTTATCATGGTAAAGAATTATTCTCGGTAAGTATAACTCTGACATACCATTATTTTTCACGTATTCGTGAAGTACCGAGGATGTAACACTTTTATTGTTAGTAACCAACACTATTTGCTCACCTTTGCTTTCGTGAGGAATCGCAACAACACCATAGTTATATTCTCCCATACTTTCTGTCGCAGCTATAACCATATCTTGCACTGCGTTCAAAGAAACCATTTCACCGCCGATTTTGGCGAAGCGCTTGATACGATCTTTAATGGTGAAAAAGCCAATTTCATCCATATCCACCACATCTCCGGTATGATACCAACCATTTTGCGGAGGAACCAATACTCCAGGATTGTCAGCCATATAATAACCTAGCATAACATTTGGTCCTTTTACACATAGCTCACCGCCGCTTTCAATTCCGTCGACAGGTTCGATTCTGTATTGCATACCTGGTAATAATTTTCCGATAGAGCCAAACTTATTAAAAATACCATTATTTGCAGTCATAACCGGAGAACATTCCGTAGCGCCGTATGCCTCCATCATTCTCACACCGGAATGTTCCATCCACATATTTCGAGTATCAGGCTTTGCCGCTTCACCGCCTGAATACATCAAGCGAATATTATGAAAGTCATAAGGATGGGCAATTTTAGCATAACCGCGTAAGAATGTATCTGTGCCAATCATCAGTGTTACCCCTAATTCATAGACTAACTCAGCTACCACACGATAGTGTAGCGGAGAAGGGTATAAGAACAGTTTCGCACCCTGAAACAGCGGAAACAGCATACCGACCATCAAGCCGAAACTATGAAACATCGGAAGTGCATTGAACAACAAATCTTTGAATGTCACAGTCTGAATTGCTGCCAATTGATTTACGTTGGCAATTAAGTTTGCGTGACTTAATAAAACAGCTTTAGGAGCACCTTCTGAGCCGGATGTAAACAAAATAACCGCCTTTTTATCACCTCCTTGTTTATGAGGGACGCGTTTGACTTTATAACTTAAAAAGGCGCAAATTTTAGTCCATAAAGACATCTTCTTAGCAATATCTTCGAGATAAACTATTTTATATCCGGATTTTTCCAGTTCTTCAATAGCCGGCTCCAGTTTACCTTTGATGATAAAAGTTTTAGAAGTAATCACTGTTTTAACCATTGCCGTGTGACACATAGAAACCATATTTTTTGCCCCGACTGAAAAGTTAATCATGACCGGAGTTCGTTCAAAAGCCGATAGTCCGAAAAACGTACAGACGGTAGCTATAGCATTAGGTAGTAAAACACCGACATTTTCATCGCGAGATGTGAATTTTTTAAACGAACGTCCCAAAGCAAAAGCTGCTACAATTATATCTTTGTATGATTTTTTCTTGCGGTTAATATCTTCAATAATTCGAGGACGCTTGGAAAACCAACCTGTGCGTGAATAAACTTTTGCGGTTTTCATTAATTGTGCAAAAATGGAGATGTTAGGGTCATAATTAATTTTAAATCCCATTTCACGCAATATTATGTATACTTCATTGCTGATGTGATCGCGTTGACGACGCAATTCATCTTTCAATTTGAAACTACGAGGTTTTCCGACATATATACGCATTTTAGGCAATGGTCTGTGCGGTAATCTGCCCTTGGTTTTAGAAAAGTATCCATATTGCGGACCATCAATCCAGACTGGAATAAGCGGAGCCTTTGATTTATCGGCCACTAACCCCGGAGCTTCGTATATTTTCATTAACCCGCCGTCTTCGGTGATGCGACCTTCAGCAAAAATAACCACCAATCTGTCATTATCAACCATGGCAATTAATTTTTTTATATCGGCAGGTTCAATGGGATTGAATTGCACAACATCGGCTCTTTGCATCAAAAATCGTATCCAATGCCTGCGATACAGATGTCCGTTAAGGGCAAATACAGGATTCCCCGGTAAAAATGCAAATAGCAGAATCGGATCCAAATAAGATACGTGATTAACCACAAATACGCCTTTTTTAGGTAGTTTATCGACATCAAATTCGAAAATGCACTTAGCTTTCATTAATTTTAAAATGCATCTTAAGCAAAGTCTGACAAAGTCTTTCACGGATTTAACCTTTCTTATAGTTACATAGTACACTTCCTTATATCACAGGTGAAAATTTTGTAAATAAAATAACCATATTAATCAACAACCAGAAAGTATTAAGTAACCGGCTGAAAATGCAGATTTATTCAATAGAAGTAGTAAAATTGTTTATAAATATAAAGAAAAAACTTGTAAAAATAAAAATATTGTAATAGGTTCCCCAAGGGAAACTATTAGGTAATATCAAAGTTTTCCGCTTTGTGACAACAGATAAACAGGACTAATATGAAGAAAGTTTTATCATTAACGACAGCAATTACCGCCGTTTTATTGTGCAGTAATGCTCATGCTGCCGGATTCCATTTAAGAGAGCAATCATCAGCTGCTCAGGGAAATGCTTATGCCGGAGCTACTGCCGGTGCAGAAGAAAATTCATATGCATACTATAATGCAGCCGGATTAACAAGACATAAAGGAACACAGTTTTCAGGTGGCGGAAGTTATATTGCGCCTAAAGCTACGGCAAAAAATATAAAAGATCAGAACGGTAATCGTGATGCAGATGTTCAAAATGTGGTGCATGCAGCAATATCTCCTAATTTTGCGCTTTCACATCAAGTTAATGATAAGTTGTTTTTGGGTATAGGCGGAAATAGTCCTTTTGGTATGATTACCAAATATGATAAAGATTGGGCAGGTTCAGATCATGGAATTACTTCAGATGTAAAAACTGCAACCATTACACCTATGGCAGCATATAAAGCGACTGATAAACTTTCGCTGGGAGCCGGTTTGCAAATGCAATTAGTGTGGGCTCATTTGACCAATAGCCATCGTCAAAGCGGAACAGAGATTGTTACAGTTGGCGGACACGCTATGGATTTGGGTTATCAGCTCGGTATGATGTATGAATTCAATGATACTACACGCGTTGGTGTCGGCTATCGCAGTGAGATAAAACAAAAAATAAAGGGTAAAATGACATCTTCTGGAAGTGCAATTCCGGGGGCTCAAGGTGATATGATCGATGCTTTGATGAATCAGAAAATCAGTGCAAAATTGAACACTCCGGCTATGCTATCTATGGGAATTTATCACGATATAAACGAGCGTTGGGCGGTTATGGCGGAATATCAAAGAGTATTCTGGAGTTCTTTCCAAAATCTCACATTTGTCAGCAAAAACGGTAACAACAATCCAGCAACTCCGGGGTATATTTCTCGCGTTCAAGAAAAATGGCGCGATACTAATTTTTATTCAATCGGGGCAAGCTATATGCTTGATGAACAGTGGAAATTACGTTTAGGCTTGGCTTATGACCAAGGCGCTGTTCGCTTACAACATAGAACACCTCGCATTCCGGATACAGACAGAATCTGGTATTCTACGGGGTTAAGCTATCAATATAATGAACATTTAAGCTTTAATATGGCATATACGTATATGTATGCTCATAAGTCGCACCTTGATACCTCTTTAACAGGTAATGCCGGAAATAATGTTACGGCGAATTATACAAATTCTATTCAAGTGTTTGCATTCGGCTTTAATTACGCATTCTGAGAATAATAAAAAGTTGAAAGCGGCTGTTCGTTTATGCACAGCCGTTTTTAAAATTTTAAAAAATGCAAAAAATGAGTAAAAATAAGCAAAAAATGTCAATTTTTATATAAAAAATGCAAAAAAACGCACATTTTTGTTGTTTTTTTGTAAAAATGAGATATAGATGTTTTTATGTTTTGTAAAAGAAAGGAAAAATGATAAAAATGTCAAATTCTATTGATACCAAAATTATCGGCAAGTTGGCTGAAATTCTTGATAAAAATCAGCTGACCGGACTGAAATATGAAGATGAAAATTGCAAAATTTCACTCTCACGCGAAGCTTGCGGAGGATATGTGCAAAATGTTGCTCCAATAACCATGCCTGCTTCTTCTGCTTTAGTTACAAGCAACGAAGATAAAGATGAGGTAAATGAGGAAACTGATTATTCCAACAGTCCGAATGCGGTAAAGTCACCTATGGTTGGTGTGGTATACCTTTCCAGTAATCCGGACGCTCCTACCTATGTTAAAGTGGGGGATAATGTTTCTGTTGGTGATACCGTTTGCCTGATTGAGGCTATGAAAACATTTAATCCGGTTAAAGCACATAAAACCGGTAAAGTCACCAAGGTTTTGGTGGAAACCGGTGATCCTGTAGAGTATGGGGAACCTCTTGTGGTTATTGAATAAATTTAGGAAACGATATGTTTGAAAAAATATTGATTGCCAATCGTGGAGAAGTAGCATTAAGAATTCACCGGGCTTGTCGTGAAATGGGGATTCGGACTGTCGCGGTTCATTCGGAAGCAGATGCTAATGCCATGCATGTTCGTTTGGCTGATGAAGCTGTATGCATAGGCCCGGCTCGTTCGTCCGATTCCTACTTAAATAAACCGGCGATTATTTCGGCGGCGATTATTACCGGTGCAGATGCTATTCATCCTGGGTATGGATTTTTGTCTGAAAATGCCGATTTTGCAGAAATGGTAGAAAAACATGGTATTACATTTATCGGTCCAAGTGTTGAACAAATGCGTCTGATGGGTGATAAAATAACGGCTCGTAAGGCAGCTAAAGAGGCTGGTTTACCGATTACCGAAGGTTCCCCAGCGCTTGAAACCGTAGCTGATGCCAAGCATTGGGCAAAAAAAATAGGCTATCCGGTAATAATAAAAGCAAAAGACGGTGGTGGCGGTAAAGGTATGAAAATAGCTTTTGGAGATGATGATATAGAGGAAGCATATACTATGGCCAAAGCTGAAGCAAAAGCAGCCTTTCCGAGTGATGTTGTGTATATGGAAAAGTATCTGCAGCATCCGCGCCATATAGAAATGCAGGTTTTAGCCGATAAGTATGGCAACGTTGTTCATTTAGGTGAACGTGACTGCTCTATTCAACGTAATAATCAAAAGGTAATAGAAGAAAGCCCGTCGCCGGCTTTAAATGAAAGCCAACGTCATGAGATAGGGGAGATTGTGCGCAAAGCTATCGCCAAGATAGGCTATTGTAATGCCGGAACTTTAGAGTTTTTGTATGAAAACGGTAAATTCTATTTTATGGAAATGAATACCAGATTACAAGTTGAACATCCGGTAACTGAAGCCATAACCGGCATTGATATTGTTAAAGAACAGATTCGCATTGCATCAGGAGCACATTTAGGATATACCCAAGATGATATTAAGTTTAACGGACACGCTATAGAATGCCGTATTAATGCGGAAGATCCGTCGACATTTGCGCCTTGTCCCGGAAAAATTGAAGAATGGCACGCTCCGGGAGGCTTGGGGGTAAGAGTAGATTCTGAAATCTATTCCGGTTATACGATTCCACCATTCTACGACAGTATGATAGCAAAATTAATTGTTCATGCCGGAACCAGAAATGCCGCACTAATGCGCTTACGCCGTGCGCTTGAAGAGTTTGTGATAATGGGGGTTAAAACCACGATTCCACTTCATCAGGATATTATTGCAGAGCCGGAGTATTTAGACGGACAATATGATATTCACTGGCTCGAGTATTTCATGAAGAATAAAGGATAATTATTTGAATTGGCGTAAAAAAACTCTTTATCTTTTCGGATAAGGAGTTTTTTTTGTATGACAATATATTATAATTTTCTTTGTAAAATAAGTATACACTGTTGGTTTATTTGTAATTTAATATTATTTATTAAATAGATTAAGTAGGTTACATAACATATTGATTATAATGTTAAATTTAAGGATGTAACTCTATATAAAAGATGTTATGAAATTAGGAGAAGCAAAAGATGTAACAGCATTTATAAAAGTTATTCAAATTTTATAGTAAATCAATGAAGGTAATGTCGGAGTATGATAAAAATTATCTTTACTTTTTATAAATGAAACACTATTTTAATACTGATAAACAGTAAACGAAAGGAAATATAATGGTTAAGGAAAATAAAAATAAAGAAGAAATTAAAGAACAAAAATGTGACTGTGGACCGGATTGTAAATGCGGATGTCAAGAGGGCAAAGAATGCACTTGCGGTGAAAAAAACTGTCATTGCGGAGATAAATCTTGCTCTTGTGGATGTGGTTGCGCTGGCGGATGTTGTCCGTGCAAACGCGTTTTTGGTAAGGTATTGTTTTTTGCATTGGTATTTTTTGCCGGTATGGGCGTGAATCAATTTATGAATGATACTTGTTTGGGACGTTGTCCGGCTCGAAGAGGTATACCACCTATGCCAATGATGAAAGCACAGAATTTAGGTAATTTACCATTTTATAAAGATGGTAACGGTAATACAATTGTTATTGTAAATACCGGAGAAGAAAATGCACATGGCTGTAAATGCGGTGCTGATTGCAAATGCGGAAAGCACAACAAAGGTATGGGATATCACAAACATCATGGTAAACCATTGCCGACAGATAATATGCCACAAAATTCTCAGCCTGCTGAATAAATGGTAATATATTATAAACAAACGTCTCGCACAAGCGAGACGTTTGTTTTAAGGGCGCTTTCCGTAAGCCATTAGTTTATGGCGAACTAAGCCCCGTAGTGACACTTCCGGTCTGGCTCCGTAGTGGGTTAGAACTTCGGCAGCGGTAATTCCGCCGATAGTGGCACAAGTTCCTAAACTCCTTCCATGAACCAATCCGTATAAGAAACCTGAAGCATATAAATCACCGGCTCCTGTGGTATCAACTACATCATCAATTTGCTCGGCTTCTACAAATATTTTTTCACGTCCGTGAACAATTACAGAACCTCGGCTATCACGGGTTATTGCAGCAATATTTACCATTGGTTTAATACCTTCTAATGCTTTTTCAAAATTGTCTGTCTCAAACAAAGCTTTAATTTCTTCTTCGTTAGCAAATAAAATATTTACGTGTTCTTCAATTAATTTAAGCATTTTGTTACGGTGTTTATTAACGCAGGAAATATCGGAAACCGTAAACGCGACTTCGCGATTGTGCTTATGCGCCAATTCACAAGCCTTAATAATTGCCTGATGTTCTGTTGCTTCGTCCCATAAATATCCTTCGATAAAAATGATTTTTGATTCGCTGATAATTTTTTCATCAATATCTTCTGTAGTTAATTTGCGAGCGGCTCCCAGATAAGTAAACATAGAACGCTCGGCGTCAGGAGTTACCAAGACCACGCTTCGTCCGGTTGCCGGACCTTCATCTAACGGAGTGGTGAAAAAATCAATACCTGCAGCGCCGATATCGCGTTGGAAAAGTTGTCCTAACTCATCATCATGAACTTTACCGATAAAGGCACAATCTGCTCCGAGAGAGGCTAAGCCTGCCACTGTATTGGCGGCAGAGCCTCCGGAAACTTGTCGTTCCGGAATAACGTCGGCATAAATTTTGCCGGCTTCAGCTGCTTCAACCAAGGTCATATTTCCTTTATTCAAACCACGTTCACTCAAAAAAGTATCACCGACTTTAGCTAAGACGTCAACTAAAGCATTTCCTATACTCACCACATCATAAACAGTTTCACTCATCAAATTTTCTCCCTAGATTTTTAACGCAACACCGATTATTGCCGAAATAATAATATAAAAAATTGCGCTTGTCTTGTATAATCTCATAGCTATCAGCAAAATAAATAATATGATGGCGCTTTTATAGTCAATAATCGTTATTTTTGCAATATTCCACCCGGCAAATAAAATAAGCGCCAAAACTGCAGGTCTGATGGCTTCAAGAACTTTGTTTACGTATATATTTTCCCGCCATTTATTGAGTATTTCGGCAATAAAATACACTACAATCATTGATGGTAGAACCTCGCTTAAAGTAGCAACTAATGCTCCACCGATACTTGCAGTTTTATAGCCGGCAAACGTTGCCATATTAATACCGACAGGTCCGGGGGTAGATTGCGATATGGCTATCATATCGGTAAGTTCTTGCGATGTAAACCAGGCATATTTTTCAGACAAATCAAACAAAAAAGGAACAGTGACCAATCCGCCACCGACAGCAAATAAGCCAATTTGAAAAAACTCCCAGAACAATAGTAAGTATATCATTGCTTTTTACTCCTAAAATTCGGAATAAAACCGCTCACAGCCGCAAGTATTACAATGAATATTGCCGATAAATTGAAACACCATAAAAGTATACCGGCAATTACAAAGATAATATATCCACGCAGACTTTTGATGCCTTTTTTCCACATATCAATAACCGTGCTGATAATCAAAGCGATTACGCTTATTCTGATACCTCCGAATGCCCATTGCAGATATTGATTATCCATATAATTACTCAAAAGAGCGGCAATTAAAATAATTATTAACAAAGAAGGGGAAATAACCCCCATTGTGGCGGAAATAAGTCCCCAAATACCATGTAGTTTATAGCCGATAAAGGACGCTGCGTTGACTGCTATAATTCCAGGTGTGCATTGTCCGATGGAGTAATAATTAAGCAACTCTTCTTCGCTTATCCATTTATGTTTTTCTACTGCTTCACTTTTTAAAATAGGCAACATAGCATATCCACCACCAAAGGTGAAAATCCCCATTTTGAAAAACAAAGCATATAATTTCCATAAACTTATCATTTAATTCTCCTTGTTTTTATATAACGATAATAGTATTGATATGCAAGTTTTTAATTAATTATAAAAAAAACTTGACATAATTTCCAAAATAAAGAATAATGTGTCTAACTAATCGTAATTATTAACTATAAAAAAGTTATGAAGAAGAATATTATTAAGTGGATGAAAACAGATGTGAAATTAGAAAGTTCTCATCTGTGGATCGTGGGATTAGGAATTGTGGTTGCCCTTGGTTTCGTGGTAAACTGTTGTGTGGCACCATTTTATTTCCCTTGTGTTCCGGTTGATTCGGAACAACTCATCTTGAGTGCCAGTATTATTGCAGGTTTGGGAACCGCTCGCCAGTTTGTTCTATACAAATTTAAGTATTTGCAGAATTTACAGGATTCAGAGTCCCAAAAACCTGAAGAATCAAACGCTAAAAAAGTTGCGGAAGATATTCTGCGTGAGAAACTTTGGGTTCCCTGTGTAGGCTGGGCATTGGTCTTCGGCTTTGCCGTCAATATGCTGTTAATTCCCTTCTTTTCGGAGAATATTCGTCCGGTTGAATGGAGTTTTTTGCAATCGTCGATTGCGATATTCCTGACAATCAGCGGTACGCGTGAGGCCAGTATCTACAAAAAGGTAGGTGAAACTCAGATGAAAGAACAACAATAGTCTATAAGTTAAAACCGTTCTTTTGTAGAGAGCGGTTTTAACTTTTTTATGCACAGTAAAAATAAACTATTTTACTTTTGGCGTAGATTGATTACATTATCCATAAACTTTAAGGAGAAATGAAAATGTATAATGTTCGAAAAATTACCGCTGATTTAACTTTGATTGGTGCCAGTGATAATCGCTTGGCTTTGTTTGAAAATGTATATCCTATACCAAACGGAATTTCATATAACTCATATTTGTTGAATGATGAGAAAACAGTGTTGTTTGATACTGTTGATTCTTCCGTGCGTCGGCAGTTTTTCGAAAACTTACAATATGCTTTAAATGGACGTTTACTGGATTATGTTATCGTTCATCATATGGAACCGGATCATTGTGCAGAGCTGGCTGATTTATTGCGTATTTATCCTCAGATTAAAATTCTATGTAATATACAAACCAAAAAGATGATAGGGCAGTTTTTTGAGCTTAATCTTGCAGACGAGCAGTTTATGTTGATTAAGGAAGGCAATACATTAAATACCGGCAAACATACTCTCAGCTTTATCGGTGCACCGATGGTGCATTGGCCGGAGGTTATAATGACCTACGACAGCACTGACAAAATACTGTTTTCAGCAGATGCTTTCGGTACTTTTGGTGCACTAAACGGTAATATTTTTGCCGATGAAGTGAATTTTGAGCGAGATTATCTTGACGAGGCGCGTCGTTATTATACCAATATTGTCGGAAAATACGGAGCGCAGGTGCAGAGCGTTTTGAAAAAAGCATCAGAGCTTAATATCGGCACTATTTGTCCTTTGCATGGTTTTGTTTGGCGTAAAGATTTAGGATATTTTATTGAGAAATATTCAAAATGGGCGGCGTATGAACCGGAAGAACAAAACGTGGTTATTGCCTACGGTTCAATATATGGCAACACGTATGATGCCGTATCCGTTCTGGCAACAAAATTAGCAGAAAACGGTGTAAAAAATATTAAAATGTATGATGTTTCCAAAACACACTCTTCTTATGTTATAAGCGAGGCTTTCAGAGCTTCCGTGATTGTGTTGGCAGCTCCTACATATAACGGCGGTATTTTTGTAAATATGGAAAATTTCTTGCATGATTTAGTTGCACATAATTTGCAGAATCGTAAATTTGCAATTATTGATAACGGAACTTGGGCGGCAATGGCAGGTAAACAAATGAAAGATTTGTTAACCCCGCTCAAAAACTGCGAATTTATCGAACCGCAAGTATCCTTAAAATCAGCATTAAAGGAAGAACAAATTACGCAAATAGAAGCACTTACGACAGCAATTAAATCTCATTTATAAGCTTTTAAGTACCTGTAATACTTCTTCAACATGACCGGTAACTTTCACTTTGCGCCATTCTTTGACGATATTTCCTTGTGCATCTACGATAAAAGTAGAGCGCTCAATACCCATATATTTACGTCCATACATTGATTTTTCTTTCCAAACACCGTATTTTTCGGATAGTTTGTGTTCGGTATCAGAAACTAATACAAAATCAAGATTTTGTTTTTGTTGGAATTTTATGTGGCTGGTAAGATTGTCCGGACTAACACCGATAACCTGTGCCATATTAGTAAGACGATTAAGATTATCTCTAAAATCACAAGCCTCTTTTGTGCAACCTGAGGTGTTGTCTTTAGGGTAAAAATACAAAACAGTGATTTTCTCTTTAAGAAATTCTTCACTGAACTCAAAAGTCTTTCCTTTGCTATCAATAGCCTGTAATTTCATTTTAATTCTCCTACTGTTTTTTTGATAATATCTCATAAAAGTGTGGAGAAAAATAAAAATTTGCTTTTATCTACAAGCTAAAACAAATAATCTTACAGTGTATTTAATTAAGGAGATAAATGATGAAAAAATATATTGCGGAAATGTTTGGAACTTTCGTTTTGGTGCTCATAGGCTGCGGAACTGTAGTATTTTCAGCACCATATGTAGGTAATGTAGGAATTGCACTTGCATTTGGTTTAGCTTTAATTGCTATGGCTTATGCCATCGGACCTGTTTCCGGGGCTCATGTTAATCCGGCTGTAACACTGGGAGTGTTGTGTGCCGGCAGAATGAGTGTAAAAGATGCCATAGGTTATATTATTTTTCAGTTTTTGGGAGCAATCGCTGGAGCCGCATTGGTATTATGCATGGTTTCCGGACATTTGACCGGTTATGATGTAACTACACAAGGTTTAGGACAAAACGGTTGGGGTGAAGGATATGGTAGCGGATATGATATTATAAGCGCAGCTGTTTTTGAATTTGTGGCAACCTTTATTTTTGTTAAAGTAATACTTAAAAC
>JAFUXW010000169.1 GCA_017477035.1 Alphaproteobacteria bacterium
ATACAAAATATCTTTATCTTTTGGATAATTATAAAACATTGTCGGATCAAGCTCTAAACGATCACGATTTAAATCTATCACCGAACGTGAAATCAGCATTTTTATACTTGGAACACCGCCATCTATTGCCGGTTGAAGTAATTCATCAACAAATATATCTTCATTGTGACGCATAATTTCAACACTGCTGTTCACCTGTTCTAAAAATTCCGGTGGAAAATATGAACCGCTGTGCGGCATAGACAGAACAAGCGGAAAAGCAATGTTATCTGTATTATAATCAACAAACACCGGCATTTTTTTATAATTTATTTTAAAATCAAGTTTTTTATTTTCCATTCTTCACCTTTTCGCTTGGTTTGTTTTTAGCATTTTTTCGAGCTATTCTTTTACGCTTGGTAGACTT
The DNA here is from genome assembly GCA_017477035.1 of Alphaproteobacteria bacterium. Classification (GTDB taxonomy): domain Bacteria; phylum Pseudomonadota; class Alphaproteobacteria; order RF32; family CAG-239; genus RUG410. Next base: position 407 of record JAFUXW010000169.1, read on the forward strand.
TTTCTCAACTGACCACCCGAATTTACCTATCTTACGCCCCAAAGCATAATAAAATCCGTGAGCATAAGCCAACAAACCTGCTTTATCTAATCGCAACGCATTGTTTTTATCAAGATATTTATCATCAACACAGACAGCTACTACTTCAGCCAAAAACATATCGTGGGTGCCGAATGACTGTATATCTTTTACTCTGCACTCAAGAGAAATCGGCGATTGCTCAATCTGAGGAGCGTTAATCAACGAACTTTTAACGGCTACCAGTCCGGTATGCTTAAACTTATCAATATTTCTCCCGCTTTTTACTCCGCAAAAATCTACTGCCTTTGCTATCTCAACAGTCGGCACATTTATAACAAATTCACCGCTTTTTCTTATCAATTCATTACTGAAACGGGATGGGCGGATTGAAACATATGCCAGTGTAGGTTCGGTACATATAATTCCCGACCACGCCGCAGTCATAACATTTGGATTTTGCAAGGTGCCGCAAGATATCAATGCCGGAGGCAACGGCGCTAACATAGTTCCTGCTTTCCACGATACCTTTGTCATAAAAAATACCTCTCAAATTGTAAAACCTTACGTAGTTTATACTATCTTTTTGTTTACGTCAAGTCCCGAGGCTTTCAATAAAACCTTTCGTTTATAAACTTAATATGTTCAATAAACAGTTTGATAAGTTGCAAAATATCATTGTAAAAAATCAATTGAAAGGTAATCTGTAAAAAACGGAGAAAATAAATGAAAGAAATAAATTTAGAAAAATTAACTTTTGAAGATGCTTTGATTCAGCTTGAAAACATTGTCCGCGAATTGGAAGCCGGTAAAATAAAACTTGATGATGCAGTTGATGCTTATGAAAAAGCTACTGCACTGAAAAAATTCTGTGAAGAAAAATTAAAAGCTGCTCAACTCAAAATAGAAAAAATAAATGTTGAGCCAAATGGTAAAATTGTCATTTCTGATTTTGATAAAGTTGAGGAAGGTTGATGTCTGATATTGTAGAAAAATTAACTGTTTTTTCAAAACAATTTAATACTGACTTGGAAAAATGTTTTCCTTTCTGTGACGGCGCTGAAAATCGCGTTGTTGAAGCAATGAAATATTCCGTTATGAATGGCGGAAAACGTTTACGTCCGTATTTGCTTTGCAAATGCGCTGAACTGTTTGAGGTAAATTATGAAACCGCTTTTCCTGCCGCGGCATCTTTGGAAATGCTACATTCTTATTCGCTTATTCACGATGATTTGCCGGCAATGGATAATGATGATTTGCGTCGCGGTAAACCTACCTGCCATAAACAATTTGATGAAGCCACCGCTATTTTAGCCGGCGACGGATTATTAACTTATGCCTTTGAATATCTGTCTAATACTTTGGTCATCAGACCTGAAATTCGTTTAACCTTAATACAGTTGTTATCTTCTGCTGCCGGAGCTTTTAAAGGTATGGTAAGCGGACAAACCTTAGATATTTATGCCAAATCAACCGGTAATACAACTAAAGATGAAGACATTATTTCAAGGCTGGAAGAAATGAAAACCGGTCGACTTTTGCGTTACGCCTGTGAAGCCGGAGCCGTTCTAGGAAAGGCAGATATTGAAACACGTAATATTTTAATTTCTTATTCACGTAAAATCGGTCAGGCATTCCAGATTACAGATGATATATTGGATCGCGAAGGAGACCAAATAACAGTTGGTAAAACTTTACACAAAGATGATGCACAAAGCAAATTCACTTTCGTCTCTTATTATGGTATTGAACCCGCCAGAAAAAAAGCTCAACAACTGATTGAACAGGCAATAAATGATATATCTGTTTTTGGTAACAAAGCAATTGATTTGCAAAATTTAGCTCGCTACATTATCGAAAGAAAATATTAAAATATGTTTCGTAAATAAAAAATGTTGAAATTTGCATAAAATTTTGTATTGTGTTTTCAATTTAATCAGGTAAGGAGATAAAAATGTCTGTATTCGTTTTAGGATTAATTTTGGGATTAATCATTGTTATTCCTGCTTACGCTAATCCTGCTTGCGCAGTTTGCACGGTTGGTGTTGCCGTAGGTTTAGAGGTTGCTCGCAATCTGGGAGTTGATGACGGAGTAATCGCAGTATGGGCTGGTGCCTTATTGGCATTAATCGGTTATTGGACTATTTTATGGTTTGATAAGAAAGGATGGAATTTTAAATTCCGCAACCCGTTATTGATTATTTTGTCCCTATCAATGATTGCAGGAGTATATATTAAAGATTTGACATACACCCCAAAACCTTTGCTTATTTTCTATATGGATCCGTTTTTATTCTGTGCTATTTGCGGTGCTTTAATTCTTATCTACTCATCTGTATTTTACCAATGGATGAAAGCCAGAAACGGAGGACACGCACATTTTCCGTTTGAAAAAGTTGTTTTGCCGATTGTAGCCCTGACTATTGCCGGATATGCTGCAAACTATTTACAAATATGCCAGCCAAACAACGAACAAACAGTAACATCTATACCATCAGATGGTTCAGATATATACGATTTCAATAATTGATTAAACTTCATCTGATTGGATTAGAAGCGAGGTACTGACCAAAATAATAATCAGTGTCGGCGCTATTGCTGCCAGCCAAACCGGAATGTATCCGTTTAGCCCGAAAGCAAAAACCACCTGCGAGGCAAAATAAAAAGTAAATCCGGTAACAATACTTAACACTACACGCCACATAATTGCCGAACCTCTAAGTGTGTTTTGCAACATGAACACAGCGGCTAACATGAGCATTCCTACTAATAATAACGGTGAAATAAGCAAATTCAAAAATCGCATCCAATGTTGCCGTGCGGAAAATCCTGATTTTTCATAAAAGTGAATGGTATCCGGCAACCGCCAAAACGATATTGCTTCAGGTTCAATAAAATTCTCTTTAATTCTTTGCAAATTTATCGAGGTTTTATAAGCATAGTCATTGATAGTTCTAACCGGCTCTCCTCCTACAATAACTTTAACATCTTTAAGATGAAATGTATCTCCGTCCAAGGTAGCAAAATAGGCCTCATAACTTTTGATAATTTGTGAATTTTTATTAAGCTCTGTTATACTTACATCTCGCATCCATACCGTTCCGTCATCATCTTGACGCAAAGAACGCGCTTGAATCAGCAATATTTTATCGTCATCTACAGCCTCTCTTATCCATAGTCCCTTACTTGAAAATAATACTGCTTTCGGATTTTTGGTTTGCATTCGGTAGCTTAACACTTCGTGCCATTCATACATTTTTGCGGCAATCGGATTAAACAGAGCTATATCGGCAACACCAAGTAAAAATGTAGCAAACATAAGTGGTTTTAAAAAGCCAAAAACAGATATACCGGCAGAACGAATTATCACAAACTCATTATTTTTACTTAAGCGCCAAAATGTAATCATTGCAGCCACCATCAAAACAAACGGAATAACAATTTCTACTGTTTTGGTAATACGTGTTAGTGCATATTGTGCCGTAAACCCCAAAGTTAAGTCATCTCTTCCCGAAACACGACGCAAAGCTTCAATCGAGTCAAACATCATAATGATGCCCAATATGGCAAAAAATACCATAAAAAAATTTGCCAACAATTGACGTGTAACATATCTGCTTAAAATATCAAATATTTTCATAAAGTTTCCTGTTCAATCTGATTATAAAACGGATTAGATAAATAGCGCTCCACGCTGTCAGGAAGTATTACCACAATATTTTTACTTTCCATATCATCACGCTTTGCCAAATCAACAGCTCCGCAAACGGCTGCAGCTGCAGATACTCCTATCGGTAGTCCTTCATTTTTCGCAACTGTTTTTGTCATTTTTAAAGCATCAATACTGGATACTTTGAAAACTTCATTAACTAACTCAGCACGATACAGCGGTGGCACAAATCCGGCTCCTATCCCCCCGATTTGATGAGCTCCTTTTTCACCGCCACTCAAAACCGGACTTTCCGCCGGCTCCACAGCCATAACATATAAATCCGGATTATAAGATTTTAGAGTTGAGGCGATACCGCTCAACGTTCCGGCGGTTCCCACTCCGCAGACGATTGCGTCAACATTACCATCAGTATCTTCTAAAATTTCAGTGGCAGTTGTTAATTGATGAGCTTCAATATTTGCCGGATTTTCAAACTGCTTAAATTCTATCAAGTTATCTGAGCGTTGTTTTAAAATTTCCACTTTCTTAATCGCGCCATTCATTCCTTCATTAGCCGGAGTGAGCAATACCTCGGCTCCAAAATGTCTGATAAGAGCTATTTTTTCTTTACTCATATTTTCCGGCATAACTATTACTAACTTATAGCCACGATATGCGCAAAAAGCTGCCAAAGCGACGCCGGTATTTCCTGAAGTAGCCTCAATAAAAACCGTACCTGATTTTATTTTTCCAAACGGGGCTTTATTTATCATATTGTAAGCTACTCTATCCTTTACGGAAAATATCGGATTATAAAATTCACACTTTACAATCACATTTGCTTTAAGCTGAAAATTTTTAACCAACTTATTAAGTTTTATAAGAGGAGTGTGCCCAACCAGTTCTTCCACCGAATTATATATTTTTGCCATTTTATTTTCCTCTTACCAACAAATTTTTCATTCCACTTTTTTGAGTTGCATCAAAATAGACTTCACCAAGCAATATATCGGCCATTTTAACCCACTCTAACGGAGTATTTTCCAAATCAACCGCACCTACTTCAAACACTTCGTATGTTTGCTCCTCTTTAAATGGTTTATCGTGACGAATTACGTATGAAATTATTTTAAATTCTCCTGTCGGGTCTACGTTAATAGACACCTCATTTTTCCGTGGAAGAGTATACATTTGCGCATTTTCATCACGCATACACAAAACAAAATCATTTTTTTTTACAACCACATAACCAAGCGCAGAGCTTTGTACTTCATCAGGATTATAATAAAAAATTTGTCCGTCCCTATCTGTGAAAGGAAATTTAGCCATTTTTTGCCTCTTGATTAAGTTCATCTGTAAATTTAAACAATCCGGTCTGACGCTGACGTTTCATCCGCTCGGCTGATAATATTTGTCGAACAGTCTCAACAGTCTGGTCTAAATCCAAACTAACTACCACATAATCATAATCCGCCCAATATTTAAGTCTTTCCACAGCAAAACTCATACGTTTATCAATAACTTCCTGACTATCTGTTTTGCGATTTTCCAGACGTTTGCGTAGCTCTTTAATAGACGGCGGTAGCAAAAATATAGACACCACATCATAAGGAGCTTTTGCTTTCATTTGGCGAAGTCCGTCTTGGTCCATATCAAAGATTACATCACGACCGGCGCTGATAAATTCATCAACTTCTGAGCGCAATGTGCCGTATCGCCCTCCATATTCTGAATCTACATATTCATAAAAAGCATCAGCTTCACGATATTTACTATATTGCTCATCGGTTACAAAATAGTAATCGACTCCGTTTTGTTCTCCTTCTCTCGGTTTTCTGGTAGTAACCGAAACCGACCAACTGATATTTTTATCCTGTTCGAGCATTTTTTTCACCACTGAACTCTTTCCAGTTCCGGACGGTCCGCCCAAAATAAGCATAACACCACGACGAGTTTTACTAAATTGTTTTAAAATATCAGTCATAAGTTCCCTCTTGCAAAAATCAATTGCCTACATTATAAACTAAAGCTAATATATTTTACAACAATTAAAAAATATTTATCGGGATTTATCAACAATGACTGAAACTATAAAAAATATTTTAATTACTGGTGCTTCATCTGGCATAGGAGAAGCCTTAGCAGAATATTATGCACAAAATGGTGCTCAAAATCTGTTTTTGTGCGGGCGTAATAAACAAAGATTACAAGAAATTTGCGCACGCTGTGAAAAACACGGAGCAAAAGTATTTTCTGAAATAATTGATGTTTGTAATCGCGATCAGATGGCGCACTGGATAGCTGATTGTAATGAAAAAGCACCTTTGAATTTAGTATTCGCTAATGCAGGAGTATCAACCGGAGAGGAAAATCCTGATAATATTTATAACACATTTAATACCAACATTATGGGAGTATTAAACACCATAACTCCGGCGATAGAATTATATAAAAAGCATCCTTGCAACAAGCAAATAATAGCCATTACGTCGTCAATTGCAGGCTATCACGGTTTACCGAGTTGCCCATCATATAGTGCAACAAAAGCGTGTGTAAAAGCATATGGAGAGGCGTTACGCGGCAGTTTGAGAGAAAATAACATTCAAGTGAGTATAATATGTCCCGGATTCGTAAAATCCCGTATCACAGATAAAAACACTTGCCCGATGCCGTTTTTTATGCAAGCTGATAAAGCTGCAAAGATAATCGCCGACGGAATAGAGAAAAACCATTCTCTAATAGCGTTTCCATGGCCTATGAGATTTGCTGTCTGGTTTATGTCTTGTCTGCCCAATTGTATAGGCGACTTCATTTACGCTTCATTGCCACACAAAGTGTAAAATTTAATCACCGGAATATTCTCTTTGAAAACGCAACCAAGCCGGAATGGTTTCAGTGGCTCGTTTACGTTCAGCTTCAACTCGGCGTTCTCTGACAGCCGAAAGTTCTTCTTTTTTGTGCAATAGCTGTTCTTCTTGAAATGTCTGTGGAAACGCTTGTTCAAAATGTTTTTGTTTATAGGAATCTTTTTGGGTAAGTTCAGCAACTTTTTCCATTTTTAGCTTACATCTGCGCTGAAAGGCATCTGCCTCGGCATTTTTGGTTTCTGACATTTCAAACATTCTATCAATACTACATACTGGCAATGTGGTTTCTTGTCCGGCAATTCGCATTTTATTGTAGCGAGCAATTATTTTTTGTTTTAATTCATCATATCTTTTCATTAGACCTTCATAATCAGGTGTATTTTTACGAGCCTGAGGCTTAGGGAATTCTACCGCAACATCTCCGTTATAATCATTCAAGTAAATAGAACCGTATAATCTGCTCAGCGGTTGTCCGTCTATCGCTTTGTGCAATTGCATACGGCTAAAAAAAATCTGATCGTGAATTGTTCCGTTAACCGGAGCAATATCAATATACAGTTCATCTGAAAATTTCGGTTGTGAACAAACCACACGGTATTTTTTAACTTCCATAGAAAATCTCCCAAAACGCAAACATTATAACAGAAAATATATTTCTTGTCCATAATATATCATAAAATATCTTGCAATTTAACAAAAAGTAGAATAATAAGTAAGCACTTGAGGTGAGATGGCAGAGTGGTCGAATGCGGTTGACTCGAAATCAATTGTACGTTTTACCGCGTACCTAGGGTTCGAATCCCTATCTCACCGCCATTTTACTGAAAAAGACACCTAATTGCGGTGTCTTTTTTCGTATCCTCGGTGTTTCGGGGCTTCTACGGGGGGTGACTCTTGAAAAGTGACTATGGTAAGCTCCGGTTAACCGCAAAAACGCAAAATTTCCAGCAGTTACATACTTCGGGGAATTTGGGCGAGTCAATTGAAATAATTAAGGGGTATTTATGATTAAACAAGTTATCAACGTCAAAAAATTGTTATTGCAGCGCAATGCAATAATTGAAGAACTTAAAGCGAGAAAAATTATAAGAACGTATAATAATCTTATTGGAGATTTGGCGGAAAAATTATTTGAAAAAGCAAAGGGATGGAAATTAGAAAATAATTCTCTTGCAGGATATGATGCAGAGAAATGTGGTATAAAATATCAAATAAAAGCTCGGATGAGTGATAAAAATTTTGGAATTAGAAAGGCTGGAATAATAGAATATAAAAAACTTTTTAAAATGAAAGAATGCCGTTATTCTAAACACGTCAAAGGACATAATTTATCTTTAAATATCAATAAACTTTCTTGTTGTTATGAAGATGTTACGATTGATATAAGCACTGCCTTATTATCTTTATAATGTCGCTATTTGCTGCCTTTTAGCTGCCATTTTAAACAATTTCTATAGAGGGATATTAAGGTTGCCGTTAAGAAGTTGTTGACGAGTTTCGGGGAGATGTAGACATCGGAATGGTTTTATCACTGTGTAAACCCAAGCCGTAATGGTCTTGGTGCGGGTGTGAGATTAAAATACCGAGCAAGTAATCTGTTTTTTGCTTTAGTCCTTTAATATCAGGCAATAAATCGGCGGTATTTTCTTCCGCATCCAATGGTAAGCCTAAATCTACGATTAGCCGTTCGTCGTGGCGGTAATGTCGCTCGTGTAGCTAAAGAAAAATTTGAAGAAGAAACCGGTCAATCTGTAGTTACCGATGAGAACTATCTTCCGAAGAAAAAAGAAATAAAATAGGTATTAAAAATATTGATTAATTATACAAAATATATCTAGTCAAAAATTAATTTATCTTTTATAGACTATTTAAATAAGTCTAACAAAGATGAACATGCAAATTATTCGTTGATATCTTCAATAATTTATAAAACTTTTTTTGATTATATCAGATAGTTGTGTAAAATCATTATTATCTGCAGTTTCCAATGCAGTATAATATTCAAATTTGTCTATGAAAGGGTTTTTAATCCATTGTTTTGTTAGCATATGTGCCTGACTTATTAATATTGTACGTGATACTCTTCCGTTACCGTCATAAAAAGGGTGTATTTGTAAAAAACGAGTATGAAATTTTGCAAGTTCCATGCATTGTTTTTCAATTGTATCATTCTTTCCTTGAAACATATAGTTATTCCATTTTTTTAATAATAAAGAAAGTTCTTTTTGTATTTTAGGAGGCTTGGTTAAAATTAATTTTGAAGTATTTATTCTACACCCTCTTGTTCCAAGCCATGCATCAATTTGTCGATATACTCCGACAAGATAATCAGGATAAAAATCACTCATAATGGCTTGATGTAATTTCTTTATTGTATCCTCTGAAATATCATATTCTACATATCTTACATAGTCATATAATTCCATATTAAAAGCAGGTTTTAATAATTTTAAAATCTCATCAATTTTATTATCAATCGAATTTGTGGTTTTAGCTATATAATCAATTAGTTTACCTTGATCTTTAATAGAAGAAGCCAATTGAGACTTAAGATTATTTTCTAATTTTTTTATAATATTTGTGGGATTAAATTTTTTTTCGTGTTGATTTTTATATTTTTGTAAAACTTTAACTGTATAAGTTTTTTCATCTGAATCAATCACTTTATGGTGTTCTGGGCAAAGCAAAATAAGATTTTCTATGCTTCTTCTTTTTTCATTTGTCCATTCATTATCATTGATAAAACGTTTTCCTCCTTCTTGTGCAGCTACAATATGGCAAATCTCCCCAACAACGATCCCTTGACTGTTAACTATAGAATTGCAACACCCGGGGAATGCGCACATATTACCAGATTTAGCAAATAATTCTTTTATTGTATCAGATTTAGGGTTTAATCTTTTTATCTCTTTATCCATACAGTATCCTTTTTTATTTTTATGTAGTAACTCTACATTTTAATTTCTTACAAGAGCAGATTAAAGTAATACCAAAAAAGAATCAATTAAATTGTTTCTGTTAGTTTATGTAAAAATTCCCTGTTCTTTGTTTTAAATTCCCTGATAATTTTTGGGGTTTGAAGGTACGAGTGTTAGTATTTACAAGCACTTTGATGTAAAATACCTCATCGAATCCGTGCAAATTTCCCTGTAGATTCCCTGATATTGTGGGTAATGAGTAAGCAGCTTTAGTATGCCGGAGACCGTAAAGTTTTTCTACACCGCCAAATACAACAGCCCCGCTAAAAGCGGGGTTTTGTTGTATGTGTTGAGTAGAGTAAGGATTTGAAGCCTAGGTACGCAAAGTACCTAGGGCTGAAGGAAAGAAAAATATCCGGTGGACATTTTTTTAACGACAGGCGAAGTTCGCTTATGAGCCAGTTAGAGGCAGCGACGTACAGCGATTAACTGCGAACAAGCGCCCGAAGCAATACATTGTATTGCAAGTAGCAGAATAAAATCATCAAAACCACGACGTTTAACAATGTTTCGCTCATTTATAACTCTCATTTCATGCAGATCAGCCATTTGTGATATTACTAAATAAATACGGATTTGTGGATATTCCTTCTGCACCGACAAAACCACATCATAGATATCAACTTCGTATCCCACACACACAAATTATACCGTTACAGGTAATGGTTGTTGACAACTACAAACTATGAATCAGTATAAGAAGTAGTCCGTTTTATTCAAGCATCGCATTATTTTGCTGGCCCCGCCAATTCGGTGAGCCCATAAGACAACGTAACTTTTGTTAAACACAACAAAAAATATATTTACAAGTTACCCTTTTCCGACTACAATATTGGCAGATTTTAAGCGGGAGTATTGCTATGGATATGAACATCTTAATGTATATAATCGGGGCACTGGTAGTGTTCTACATTATAAAATCATCAATCAAATTTGCATTTACCATCATAATTTTGGGTGCTCTCGGATATGCTGTGTATACATATATTTGGCCTATGCTACAGCCCATGCTTAATAATATGTGACCTTAAATCCGTGTTTTAAAATAATATTCTACACTATTATCCAAATAACTTACCAGTTTACTGTAGTTTTCCGGTAAATTGCTTATTTTGAATTCGTCATTTTTATCAAAATGAAACAACAAACACTTCAATATTTGTCCGTATACATAATTAATGTTCTGCGCAGTGCGACTGATATCCACTTCTTCATCAGCCAACACACGAATTGCAGCGTATAATTTTTTAAATGCATTATTGTTAAATTCTGATTTATTATGCAAATAATGTAAAAAACTGCCGTTTTTCATTTCAACATTATCGATTAAAATGTCTTTTGCACTCATAACTAACCTCTTAAAACCTCAATATATAAAATGCAATTAAAAAAATCGTTAACAAATTCATTCTTTTATATTATAAATAAACTAACATAAAAAGCAATAAAGGAGTTGTTATGATTGCACGAGTAGTGATAGGAATTTTGCTGGGATATGTTTTAATTGCTTATTGGCCACTGATTTGGCAATGTATGCCATACTTGTGGCCTGTTATTTTATTAGTGGTGGCTTTTTTTGCCCTACGCACACTACCGGTATTAGCAGAACCTTTAGGCTACGGATTGTTGGCAGCTTTGCTATGTTACATTATTTATCTGCTCTTAAAACATAAAGGAAAACTTAAAGACATGATAAAAAACGTCAAAAACAGCAAAAAACAACTTCCGGTAATAAACATTAAACGACATCCGCAAATAAGTATTCTTTTAACGTTAACACTTTACACTTTGGGCGTAACTCTGGCAATCTATATCCTGATTTTGCTGATTTATGTGCAATAAATTTTTACTTGCAATTTAATACAGTTTATTTAATATAGCACTTGCAGATAAGAAGTTATCTGCGGAGTGTCACAGCTCCTCACATTAAATAACTCCTCTAACGGGGAGCTTGCTAAATATATTGAATAGGCAAGACTGTATGTGACAGTTGTGAACTCCCCACCTTGAAGAGATTTAAGGTGGTTTTTGTTTTATTTAACAAATTAAGGAGTTTGAAACTATGTCAAAAAATCAAAATTTCTTTTGATTATCATAACCGCTTACACCGTTTAACCTGTTTGTTACATTCTGCACATTAACGCTGATGTCCGAATTTCCGAAACCGTAGTTATCGTAGGCGTTATCACTCCAAAAGTTGGTGCCGACTAATAAATTTTATTGACAAGTGTAGTATATAAAATATTATAAATACAACCGGAGGAAAAATTGTGAAAAAGTTTGTTTTTATTTTGGGATTTTGCTTAGCGTTCAGTACAAATGCACGGGTGCAAGATATTAATCAAAATCAACCGGAGCAGAAAAGAAGTGATATTTCTTACAGAAAATGTGAAGATTTGTTAATGCCGACAAAAGTGGCTGATAAACCGTTGTTGTCGTTATTTACCGATATCAAAATCGCCGAACTGACCAATAATTGCTTTATGCAGAAAATAAAAGAAATTTCAACTCCTAAACAATTTGAATATTATGAGATAACATACAGATCGCTTGCTGTTATCTTTAATGCAATATTATATTATAAAGGAAAACCTTTTGAACAAAAGGTTGCTGTCGAGGAGTTATTGTACCGGTTTCAAAGTTATTTTTATTCTGAACTTACGGGTAACAAAGATTTTTCTATACCTAATCAATATTCATTGGATAATTCTTTACATCACCGTATCATTTATAAAAACATAGAGCGTCTGGTAATGGAACTGAGTAACTTAGAGACCAGAAGAAATGTACGCCGCGCATGGTTTTTAGCGGAAAACGGTATGGGTAATTTTTTTTACTATTCAGGGTATTCCGGTAAGGAACATTTTAATGCGTTAATAGATAAAAAAACTGAATTTATGAAAACAATGTATCAATTGTTAATGTTATTAAAACACAATAAATATTTTATGGATCCGAATAATTCCGTGCAATTTTTCAATGATTGCTCAGAATGGGAAATTATGACTGGTGAAAATGTCTCAGGATGGGGCACAAATAACTTATCATGCCCCATTCCATTTCCTTAAAAATTAACGATAACGGTTGGTGCGATTACTAATTCCTTTTCTATTTTTATCTTTTACTGTTGGTAAACGGTATTTAAGATATGTATTGTAGAATTGTAGTCTATCCGGTATATTTATTGAATTATAATTGTTGATCAACTCACTTCCGCTTATACCATCTACATTGATATTAGTATCATATAAATCATTTAAGGTATTTTGCCATGAACGAACAGCAGATTTATCGCCATTAAAAAACGAATCATAGTGAGCAAAGGCTAAATTAGGATCGTTTATTGCTTCAGCTCTACTCCCTTTATAATATTGGCAAAGCAAGTTCATTGCTTGATCTTCGGTTAGGTCTTTAACATTTGCCGGATATGTGTTGGCAATGTCACTAAATCTATTTCGGTACAAATCCAATGCACCTTGCGAGATACCATATTTAGTCGGCTGGTCTGTTCCATGTTCTTGTGGAGTTGCAGAAATAATACCCTGATTTTCTCCTTCATTCCAACGAACTTGTTTGGCAAATGGTTCAAAACGTTCGCTTTGGTAACAATCATTTTCCAGAATATCATTTGAATAAGGAGAATTTACGATTTCCCTGTTCTGCATTAAACTCGTATCCAATCCTTTCAGATGTGTTTGCTCCGGTTGAGAAGTTAATCCCATATTAAGAGCTTAATTTACCAAATATGAGAAATCAGGGTTATCACTCGCAACGTAATTTATTTCTGATAAGTTGGTGTTTTGCGTAGGTGCACTCAAATCATACCCGCCGGTGTTATTATAACTGCTTGCCGAACCGATTGAATAATCCGGCAATACAGTATAATCCGTCCCGTTTAGTTTGTTTGTTACATTCTGCACATTAACGCTGATGTCCGAATTTCCGAAACCGTAGTTATCGTAGGCATTATCACCCCAATAGTTTGTACCTACTAAGGATAATTTTTTACTTGACTTTATAATATCTATTTTACTATAATTACAACTTAAGGGATGTGTTAAATGAAAAAAATTATCGCAATTTTCGGAATATTGCTAATCTTCGGAACAAGTGCGTTAGCAGAAATTTATCGTTATATTGATATAGATATGGTCTATAAAATCGGTAATTTTAATAATAAAGAAGAAATTAAAAAGTTAATTGACGATTATGAACAAAGTGACATTCCCAATGATCCCCAAAAAAACGTGGTAAGCAACGTTATCGATAATTACTATCAACATCCGGAGTATATTCCTATTATAGAAGCAAAATGCCAAGAATCAATGCCATGGATAAAGGGGAGTTTTGATTTATGGGAAGAACCTTACTTTCGCGCAGATATGTGCTTAACGTGGGAAACCAACAAAAAACTTGATAAGGAGCAAATTGAACTATTGGCTCATTTAAAAGAAGCATGGGGTAATGTTATAATGAACTTGGTATTATCAGATGGTATATTAACTTCGTTTAACACTACATTTGACAACAACAATGAATACTCATTACAGTTAGCAGTCCGTATTTATAATCTCGTTATGAAAGAGAATTGGCCTGAATGTCGTATTGAAACCGGCAAGAAAATCGGGAACTCTGATATACATATAGAACCATGTAATACACCATCCGAAATTATGAAACTTTGCAGTAGCGCTGATAATCCTCAAAATTGTATGCAAGAAGAAATTATTTCACGAATATCAAAATTTAAAATAATGACAAATGTGTGGGCAACCGAAGAAGAAAAGCAAAAAGAACAAGAAGAAATGGAAAATAAAAGAATCAATGATACGAAACAGCTGATGCAACTGACTCAAAAGATTATTTCGCAATTAATTGAAAATAAAAACAGACAAAAAAAAGAAATAATGCGATTATATAACTTTTATTGGCTCTCTATACTC
>JAFUXW010000170.1 GCA_017477035.1 Alphaproteobacteria bacterium
ATCACAAATTGCATCACACTTAAATTTAAACAAATTATAACGCGAATTTTATAAAATGTACACGTTTTTATTCAACATCGTGCAAAAAAATCCAATCGTAACATTTTAAACCGTGAATCGTAACATTTTTGTTACTCTAAGCGGAATTATCCTTACATTTTGCAATATTACGAAAATTACTAAAAAGCTTATTCAATACCCTTCATTACGCGCGCATAGTAAAGTTTTGAATACACTTTTTTAGTAGATATTGTTGTTTTACAAATTAAATTTTAATAAAAAGCCTGATGCAAAAATGTTATAACTCATTGTTTTTAATATATATATGGTGTTTTTTTATTATTGAATTATAACAATAAAATCAATTTTTAATAAAAACACCAAAATCAAAATCGCGGCCTTAAAAAATTATAAAAAAAATAATCATCTAAAAACAATACATTAACTAGTGAATTGAAAAAAATAAAAAAAATGCAAAAAGTTTTGTAGAATTGAAAAAAAACAGACGTTCTAATTATAAGAGGGGTGTAATACCTGACTCTGTGCGTAAATGTATAAGCACATTCCACAGGTGTAATGAGTTTTTATACTATTTATCCAATCATTGTTGAAAAATGCAATTGGGTAGATGGTTCAGAAATAATTTAGGTTTACCTTTTTGAGGATTTCAACAATGGATCCCCAGAAGTTTGCCTAACCTAAATGGCTCCTGAGACTTCTGGGGATTTGCTTCTTTTATAAAGGTAATAAATATGGCAAATTTTAAAATTAATTTAACCAATGAGCAGGAAGGTAAAATTGCTGCTTATTGTGCCGAAAATAATATTGAATTGAATGATGCAAATGTATATGAGACTACGTTGGAAACCTTCAAAGAAAAACCTATTATCTACATTGAAAGGGATCAACATACTGGCGAAGAAGTTGAGCATAATGTAACACCTCGCATAGCACGTTACATTGAATGTCAACCACGCACAATTGAGCGTATCGTAGCAAAAGTCGATTTATATAAGCGAAAATTACAAACAAATTTATATGAATGCAATATTGCAAAAGCAAAAATTGACACTCATCCTGACATAAATAAGTTAGTTGAAAATTTATATCGTTTGAATATCGTTGATGGAAATAGTTACTTAGGATTGGTATGTTTTCTGATGCAACTCAAATATTCACGCGATGCTGAGATTAGGGAAGATGATAAAAGTTGCGTATTTTTTAACGGAGTGGCTCGCAATGGTAAATCCGCTACAGCTAAAGCAATTTGCGAAATAGAAGCTCAGTATGGCAAAGTGTTTAAGGTTCAATCTGGTAAGGTATTAGAGAGTACTCATGAAGAACAAGTTTGGACAAGCCATCTTAATTTTTTTGATGAGGTTAAGCCAACGGATGTTGATAGGGAATTGTTGTTGACGATTGTTAATGGTGGTAATGTTGAAATAAATCCCAAAAACAAAAAACATTACAATTATTACGTTAATACAAACAATATTTTTACTTCAAATGACCAAATTAATTTGAAACAACGTCGTGTATCAGTAATAAAATTCGGTAATCGATTAAATGGGCGTCCACTTGAAGGTGGAACGTTGAGCAAAATAATCACGAATATCATGAATTCTTTGCCAGACTTTGAGCATTATTACAATATTTACAACATTGTTTCGATTTATAATGAAAATAGAGTAAATCCATTGGCTGTTGAATCAATCATAACATTTATGAGTTCAAAGATGGGATTTGTTAATGAAACAGAAGGAAGAACATTGACTGCAGAAATTACTTTTGCTCCACATGATATTTATAATTGCATTAAAAATGCTTACAATAAACAAATAATTACATCTGAACGTCAGGAAGCAATACGTACTGTTTTAAATATGTTTGCTGAAAAAAAATTGATTGAAGAAGTTAAGTATGAAAAATGTACTACTACTAATTACAGGGTCACAGGGGAAAATTATTTAAAAATCGTCAATGAATATCAAAAAATTAATACAAAATACGAGCAAAATGTAAAAATTACCAAAAACGGTCTATATGATATTTTATCCCCTTTTTTTACAAATGCTATTTCAACAAATGAAGATGATAAGTCTCAAAAGCCGATTCTAATAGAGGGAAAAGACTTATGTAATGCACATGAATCCTTGATTAAATTTGTTGATGATTCAGTTTATAACACTTTGCATAGTACAAAAACATATAAAATTTCCGTGTCCGATAATGTACGACAGAAAGGTACGCAACTGTTTTACATATTATTAAAACATCTAAAAACTTTAATTGATGAAAGCCAATATAGCAGTGATTGTTTTATATTCAGAAATTATACTACTGTGGATGATGTACTCAATGAGTATATAACAAAAGAAGTTTGCAAATATATCAGTTGTGAAGGACTGATAAGGATGCTTAAAGAAGAAGTCATTGGATTTGGTGATTCCCATGACCAATTGATTAAAGACTTATACTTCAAACATCTTGGTATAACGGATGAAAAAACATTCAAAATTATGGAATAATTTAAATTGTATTATATTCCTAAATGTACTCCTTATGGTATTACTATCCAGTATTATTGGTCTTATAATCATCAACAATATAAGTTGCAAAAAGAGAAAAAACGACTTGAAGCTGCTGAGTATAGGCGAAAAAGAAATGAACTTAAAAAAGAGCAGGAACTTGAAAAACAACGCCTTTTATCATCAAAAGCTATGTAAACAACAAATAAAATAGTGAAAAACATTAATTTCAGACTCAAAAAACAGCCCTATATGCAACAAATTCATTCTTACTGGTTAGTTTATAGTAAAAAATTAATCCATGTGTATAGGGCTAAAAAATGAGCTTTAGTGTTTCAGTTATTTTTTGAACAAATCAGAATGCGAGCCAATATGAACCGCATATAATATTAACTCTGCTTTTTTCAATTTTATGAACAAGCAATAAATCCGGTTTGATATGGCACTCACGATAATTTTTGTAATTACCCCTCAAAGCATGGTCGCGGTATTTTGTATCCAAAGTCTTTTAAGCGAGTAACGTATCTAGGACAAGCTTGAGTTCTGCTTTATCCTTAGCATTTTTTATTTTTTCGACTTCTGTCTTAAATGCAGAAGAAACAACCAATTCCAACATTATTACAATCCTAAATCCTGCCACATTTCATCAGTATTTTTATAGCGTGTTAAATCCTTTTTATTTTCAATATCAGCTATTACTTGTTGTAACATTTCATTAGGTTCATATTCCGGTTTTAATGTCGGTTTGAATGGTATGCCTTTATGAATAATAACCTGCATTAAAAACATACGGATAGCTTCATTAAGGCTAATCCCAAGTTGGTTCATAATGTTCTCGGCATCCTCTTTAACTTTACTGTCAACCCGTGCTTGTATTAATGAATTCATGTGTTTTCTCCCCCTTATGCACACTATAAATATATTACATTATCAATACATAATATTGTTCCATAAACAGCCCAGAAACAACCGGATTTGAATTTTATAAGCAAACCTATACCCAAAAGGAAAAAGGTTGTTACTGGCCAAAAAACAAGCTCCTATGTTATTATCTTTCTATAAAAACAGGTATAGCATACAAAGGATAATCCGTAATAACTTCATTTTGCTTGTAATCAGCTGCAGAAAATCGAAATGCTTTTTGTGGTTTATATTTTTCTATATACCATTTTAAACTTTTGGCTTGCAAATTTGTTGCTGCTTTGACTTCAACTGGGATAACCTCATTTTCATATTGCACCACAAAATCTATTTCATTGGTATTACTTTCGTTAGACCAATAAGTAATTGTCAGTTCGTCAGAATAAGGGACTAGTTGCTGTAAAACATATTGCTCCGTCAACGCTCCTTTAAATTCTTCAAAGATATCATTTTTATCAAGTAATATTCTGGCATCTAAATTTGACATTGCTGACAACAAGCCAACATCAGTCATAAATATTTTAAATGCGGCCAAATCTTTATATGCTGATAACGGCAAATCAGGTTTCTTGATGCGATATACTTTATGTATCAATCCGCAAGCTTCCAACCAAGCAATCGCATTTTCAAACTCTTTAGCTCTTGCACCATGTTCAATTTTTCCATACATAAACTTTTTGTTTTCTTTGGCTAATTGTGTTGGTATTGATGCCCATAACATTTTTAGTTTTGCTTGCTCATTTAAAGGAATATGCTTGGAAAAATCATTTTGATAAGAGGTTAATATTTCATTTTGAATTTTACACACTTTGTATAAATCTTTTTCAGTCGCATAGCTTAAAACAGCTTCCGGCATGCCACCTATAAATAAATATTTTTTGAGCAACTCAATTAAGTCATTATGAAATGGTTTTAAAATATCAAAATTGCCTTGTTCCAATTGCTCCAATTTCATATTTTCACCAATTGCATCCAAAAATTCATAAAAACTTAAAGGATACAATGTCATAAAATTGACTTTACCGACCGGAAACGATAAACCGCTGTGTAATGCCACACCGAGTAAACTTCCAGCAGCGATAATATAATATTCCGGTAACTGTTCATAAAAATATTTTAATGCAGTGATTGCTTCCGGACATTCCTGAATTTCATCAAATAAAATAAGCGTATTCGGCGTTATTTTAAAACCGGCTAAAATGCTAAGTGAATCCAGAATACGCTGAACATCTAAATCACCTTTGAAGATATTTTGCAATCTTTCGTTCTTTTCAAAGATGAAATACGCTGTTTTTGTAAAATGTTGTGCGCCGAATTCTCGCATAAGCCAAGTTTTACCAACCTGACGAGCTCCTTGAATAATTAACGGTTTATGATTTTTATCATTCTTCCATTTTTCAAGATTTTTCATAGCATAGCGCTTCATTTTCGACTCCATTTACATTTTTATGAATGATTCTATATTCTAATATTACATTTTTACAAATGACTTTCAAGTGTTTTTTACATTTTCACAAACAAGTTATTAAATTTTTGCTTATCTGTCAATATTCGTATACTGTCATGATAGTTAAAACTCTATTGGTTATATCAGGATTAGCAGGATCTTCTGACATATACTTGTGATTTAGGTCATAATAGTCAATTTTCCATAATATTTTTTCACCTTTATAATCGAAACTTCCAAAATCATTTTCACCGTATACGTTATTGTCTTCTGTAAAATCATTGAAATTCTGCACCATTGATACGATATTGGCTTTATCTTCTGAACTCATAGCAGCAATACCAGCACTTAATAAAACTTCACCTCCAATGAAGCTTTTTCTAAAATTGTCATTTAATGTTGCAATATCAGACATTAGTTGGCTCCTTCAAATTTGATGTTGGCTTCAGATAAGAATTCAGCAAATCTTCTCAAAGCGTTAATTACTGAAGAATGGCTCCGGTGCCCATAGCTTGAATTTTTACCCATCTTATCATATTGCGGTATAATTTCTAAAAGGTGCTTTGCTAAATACTCATAAGATATTTTCTCTCTTGCACACAGAAGTCTCAATCGATTTGGGTAGTCAACTGCTGTAGTCGGTTTATAGTTATTATCTAAAAGCCAAGCTTCGAATAACATTTGCATGGTATTTTCCTTTCAAGATTAGTTAAGATGTTGGTTAAAATTAAATCATGACAATTTCAGTCATAACTGCTACTCCACGAGCCTCTTCTTCATGGCACGCATTGATAGCATCTCGGAGGCTCCAAAATATTGTTGGAATTCTTACATTATTGACAATTATCTGATACATTTTAGTTCCTTTCAAATAGTGTTATTACTCATTAACTATTTGAATCATATCGTGTATTTGTGAATTCGGGAGCCGATAAAATTACTAAAATGTGCGTTTTTTTGCTATTTTTCGCGTATAGTGAATCAAACTCTTGTATTTAAAAGAAAAAAATAAATACCAAGCCCGTGCGTAACTTGGTACTTATGATGAAGAATCTCTAAAATTATTCTGAATTAACTATTCTTCAGGAACCTCATCAGCTTTAGTCCATTCAGCATGGATTTTGTATTCTTCTCCGGCTTTAGCATTTATGGTATAGCGGAACGGTTTGTTATGCCAGACTTCTACTGCCTCTGGTAAAATTTCTTTTCCATTTACCGATACAGAGGTATATTTTACCCAATTCTCCACCATTTTTTTATCTTCGTCTTGTTCCCATTTACCACGCAGAGTTAAATTAATGTCAGTGTCTTCTTTAATGGCGTTAATTACTATATCTATATTCCCATTATCACTTTGTACTACATACCCTTGAGTTTCAAATTTAGGCATCCAACATGCCTGTTTTTCAGGATTCTCGGAGCTATCAACATAAACTTCAAATTGTGGTTTTTCAGCATCTACAAGCTTTGCTGTTAAATCAATGCGAGCAATTGTTTTTTCTTCTTTGGGCTCTGCCTTAGTTGCAACAACAGTTTCCGGCTTTTGAACAGTTGTATCTGCCTTATTTGACTTAAAAAGCATAATTCCGCCGGCAATAACGGCAATCGCAACAACAACAGTAGTAATTACACCGGCTTTACTTTTTTCTTCTTTAATTTCTTTACTCATTTTTATTTTCCTTTCATTTTTTAATTATTATCAAATTGCTTCAATTTCTCCAAAACTTCCATATAGCCATCTATTTGAATAACCTTAGTTTTATCCATCAAAGACAACTCATACGCTAATTCATAATCATTACCTCCTTTAAAAGTTTTATCTCCAAAGAATATAATCTCATCATCCGGATATTGCTTGCGTAAATGTCTGGCAATTTGTCCTTTACCAAATCCGACCGGAGTTATGTCTATTGAAATACTCCCTCCGACAGATATTTCATAATTTGGAAATTCACTTCTTAATTTTTCAGCTATTTTTTCTCGTTCTTGATTTTCTTTATCCCAAAGACTGTAATGTTCTCTGGCACTATACGGGCAATCCCTACCCAATACGGAAAAATTAATCATTCCTATTCTTATTTCTATGTAGTTGGAATATAGTTGTCCCGTATACTTTGTTTTACTTCTAAAATCTTCCAACATTGCAAACAGCTTATCATCCGGTATAAAATTATTCTGATAAACAATATTGCCTTTTGCTGTTAAAACATTCCCCATAGAAGTATATATGCCGGTAAAGTTATCTATTATGAAATCTGGAAGTTGTTCTTCAACTTTTTTCATATCGGAACCGGTGGCAATAAAACAGTCATGCGTTTTTTGCCATTGACTAAAATCAGCAGCAAACTCGTCAGTCATGGGCAAACGAGGAGGAGTTAAAGTTCCGTCCATATCAAATACGTATACAGTCATTTACTTTGCCTTTAACTGTTCCACTTTTCCAAAATCCATGACGATGAATTAGCTTTATTATCTCCGCCGACGCCGAAAGCCAGATCGACATGACACTCCTTGCAAATCGGAGTTTCCGGAATATTATCTTTTCCTCTGTCTCCACCGTTAGCGAATACCAAATTTGCATCAGGATATTTGGCTCGGGCTTTTCTGATACCGTCTGAAGCAGAGTTATCGGAATCATCAAATTCCAATACATCTATCACACCTTTTATATTTTCTAAAATAGCCCGTCTTGTCTTCATCGTGTAAAAGTTTTTACCCTTCTTACGACAAAGCCACTCATCAGAATTGGCAAGAACTATAACTCCATCCGAAGTTTGTGCCGAGCATTTTATCATTTCAATATGTCCCTCATGAATAGGATCAAAACCGCCGGATACTATGTAATATGTTTTCATTTTTTTCTCCTATAAATATTTAATAAAAGATTTTGTTAAAGTGCTTATAAATTGTTGCGTTTTAAGAGCATTTCTCTGAAATGCTGTATATTTTATACCTTTATTTTCCAATAACGCTAAAGCATTGGCGATAGTTTTTTGTTCTCCTTTGCGTTCGGCATCATCAAAAATAATAATAAAATCTTCTGCTATGTTGTCGTTTCTTATTAAATCAAGCACATTAGACCTCGGTAAAGTTTGGTCAGCACCTAAAGGACCATCAATGATTATCAAATCATACTTTGTGTTACCGACAACTTCATTTAAGTCCTTATATTTACGACACTCCACATTGTCATAAGTAAAAAATTCCAAATCGCATTGATGAATTTTTGTATGTTCGTTTTGTGCCAACTGTGGTTGATAAGTTGCAATCCACCCGGCATCATTTTCTACTATGTCGAGTGCGGCGTTAGGGTTGCAATATGCGATATATTGCGAAGTAAGACGAGAAGTCTGCCCCATTCCCATTTCTAATATACGTGTTGGCTTTGCATTATCTAATATGCGATAGAGCATATAGATAAAGCTATAATTTGCCGCCCAACCGTGCAAGGAAAATGATTTATCTTTAAGCCATGTGCTATTAACAAGCGTATCATGAAGAAGGTTTGCAAAATTAAGCTCTTTATAGCAATTTTGCATTTCCCTACACATATTATTCAAATCAGCTTG
>JAFUXW010000024.1 GCA_017477035.1 Alphaproteobacteria bacterium
TGATACGTTCAAAATTACTCCGTTTATACGTTCATGAGCATTTTGCTCAGCTGCTTCAACTGCACTGCAAACAGAAAGTGTGGCGCTGTTTATATCTGTAATCACACCGTTTTTAATGCCCTTGGACGCATTATATCCATAACCTGCTATTTTTATTTTTTTATCTTTATTTACATGAGCTATTATACAGCAAACCTTGGAAGAACCAATGTCAAGCGCAGCGACTACCGGATGATTCAATGTCGTATCCTCTACCTTAAAATATTATTTCTTTTCAGCTTCTTCATCCGTCTTATTTAAACGGACTATCACTTTGTTTTTTAACCTTAAATCAATAAAAGTTAATTTACGTTTAAGAATACCTTTTGTTCTATCTAATTTTACAATTTTTTTCCAAGCGGCAGCAAAATCTTCTTCAGGCATTTTAACGGTAATTCCGTGTTCAACATCGTCAAAAATAAGATTCCAGCGTCTGCCGGAAATATAATTGGCAGCTTTGAGACGTTCATATAATTCTTTATCTTTGCTGACAACCTTAAGCAGTTCATTAAAATGTTCCGGAGCTCCTTCTCCGATAATTTGCAAAATATTTTTCTGCGGCACATAATCCGTTTCTATAATTTTACCATCTTCATCAATCGGATAAAATTTATTTTTATACTGCCAAATTGATTTTATTTCTTTTTCTTTAATGCTTATATGAATTATGTTAGGAAAATATCTACGGCTTATGCTGGCTTCTTTAACCCAAGGCAACGACTTAACTTTATCACATACATCTTGCAAATCAATTTCCAAAATATTTTCACCGCGTTTTAAGTTTATCACTTTTATAACATCGTTTTTTAATGTTTTAACTCTCCCCTCTAAAGTAACATCATCAAGCCCCCAACCGAAGACCGCTGTTGTTTGATATATCTGTGACAAAAGCGAATCTATTTGTTTTCCGACTAAGTTATGACGAATAGTTATAACCCCAAAAGTTATCAACCAAATACACCCCAGTAATAAAATATTTCCGAGCAACCTGTACGGCCAAATTACCGTTTCATATATTTTATTATCAGCAACCAATTTATATTATCTCCTACCAACTTTATTTACTTCAAGCTCTAGCTCGACACCGCACTTATCTTTTACCATGCGCTTAACTTCATCACACAAATCTTCAATATCTGAGGCATTGGACGTTCCGTCATTTTGCAGAAAATTACAATGTTGCAGAGACATTTGAGCTCCGCCTATTTTAAGTTTATCTGCTCCGCTGTTTTTTATCAATTCCCAAGCGCGCATTTGTGGAGGGTTTTTGAATGTAGATCCGGCTGTTCTGATACCTTGCGGCTGATGCGCCTTGCGATATTCTGCCTGTTGCTCTATTGTTTTTTTAACATCTTCTGAACTTTGTCTTTCATAACCAAGTGTTACTTCAACAATAATAAAATCAGACGGAAACTCACTATGTCTGTAAGCAAAATGGAAATCTTTGTTTCTTAATTCTAAAACTTCTCCATTTCCGTTCACAACCTTTGCCGAAATTAAAACATCTGATATTTCACGACCGAAACAACCGGCATTAGATCGAACTGCGCCCCCGACACATCCGGGAATCGAACATAAAAATTCCAATCCTCCCAAACCTTCGTTTTCTACTGTTTTTTTCAATACATTATTCAACAATCCTGCTCCGCAAATTATTCTGTCACTCTCTATTTTTATTTCACGAAAACAAGCATCGGACAACTTAACAACCACTCCTTCTATACCACCGTCACGCACTAATAAATTAGAACCGCCGCCCAGCACAAAAACAGGCATATTTTCATCTTTATTTTGCAAAAAATATTGCAAATCAGCTACATCTTTAGGCATAAACATAACATCGGCAGGTCCTCCTACATTCAGCCATGTATAATTTTTAAGCGCTTCATTAAATTTATATTCACCGCGCACAACAGGTAAATTTTGTAAATTTTCAGTTTCATTCATAATAAATCTTTATCCTCCGAAGCAGTGTTTTGCCTGGTCAAGGCCAGTAACATTCCTATCTCTATGGCACTTCCCAACAACGACGAACCTCCGTATGATATGAAAGGCAAAGTCATTCCCTTAGTCGGAATAATGTGTAACGAAGAAGCCATATTCACAAAGGCCTGAACACCTATAGAAGCGGCAAGCCCCACTTCGGCATACATTACAAATAAATTAGTTTCTTTAACCGATGCTCGTAAAGCCCGAATAATAACAACAGAAAACAACAATATTATTATTAAACATAGCCAAATACCATATTCTTCACCGGCAACGGCAAAAATAAAATCCGTATGAGCATCAGGAATCTGCAATTTTACAGTTCCCTCTCCCGGACCTTTGCCGACTAAGTTACCATTTTGAAAAGCTTCCATTGCCTTATTTATTTGATAACTTGTTTCATTACTCCCGTATAAAAATTGGTCAACGCGTGAGTGGAAATGCGGAAATGTAAAATAAAATAATACTAATGAAGCGACACCTCCGATTGCTAATACCGCAACGAAAAGCATCGGCAATCCTGCTAAAAACAATTGCAGTGCAAAGACCGCTGTATATAAAAGTGTCATACCTATATCAGGCTGTAATAACAGCAGTCCGGCAACCACGCCATAAAGAGCGATGGAAATCCACATTCCTTGAAAATAATCGTATTTTTTGCCGCAATCAAGCAACCATGCGGTAACAATGATGAAAATAGGCTTCATAAACTCAGACGCCTGTAATGAAAATCCGCAAATACTCAGCCAACGCCTGGCGCCTTTATTTTCTATTCCCCAAAAAGGGGTTATTATCATAAGCGCCAATATTACGACAAAACCCAAAATAGAAAGTCGTCGAATAGTTTTTAGTTTAAGCATTGAAAGGGTAAATATTGCAGCAACAGACGCCAATACATAAACCACATGTTTACGCACGAACCAGTAATCATCATAGTTAATACGACGTGCAACCGCAGGACTGGCAGTAATATCTAAAATGAGGCCGATAACGAGCAAAGCAAGTGATACGAATAAAGTTATTTTATCAACTGTCCACAACCATTTTGCCAACTCGCTTCTGCTTTGTCTTGAAAAACTCACCATCTGCCTTCCCCTATTAAATTAAATAAAAATCAAGCAACCAATTGCAGTTAGCACCAAAGTAGTTCCCCAAAAACTGTATACCACTTTCTTTTCCGACCACCCTAATTGTTCAAAATGATGATGTATAGGAGCCATTCTAAAAAAGCGCTTGCCGGTTTTCTTAAAATATAAAACCTGAATCATTACAGACAGTGTTTCCGCCACAAATACCCCGCCCACAATTGCTAAAATCATTTCATGTTTAGTCATAACCGCTACTGCTCCCAAAATAGCGCCAAGCGCAAGAGAACCTGTATCACCCATAAACACTTTAGCTTTAGACTTGTTAAAATATAAAAATCCCAAACAAGAACCAACCAAAGCAGAGCATACTACACTTATTTCTCCACAACGCGGAATATACAACATATTATAATCGACGGCATTATACAAACCGCAAAAATAAGCAACTGCCGCAAAAAAAGAAAATACTATAATAAGCATCCCCGAAGCCAAACCATCCAAACCATCACTTAAATTAACCGCATTTGAAGCTCCTGATATTACAACAACAGCAAACGGCATATACAACCAAGCTAAATTGATAAACACATTTTTAAAATAAGGAAATGTCAGTATTGTATTAATACCTCGAGGAGTAGCAGCAGTTATGATACTGGCGGCAATAAGTGCCGTCAAAAACTGCAGAAAAAGTTTCATTCCGGCAGTCATTGCATTAGAACTTTGACGTTTCACTTTCCAATAATCATCGACAAATCCTGTCAAGCCATACATAACAAGGATAAGTATACTTACCCACACGAAGTGATATGTTATATTGGCAAAAACAAATATTGAGATCACCGTCGTACTTAAAATAAGGATTCCTCCCATAGTAGGCGTTCCTTTTTTAGTTTGCAAATGACTTTGAGGACCATCTTCCCTTATAGGCTGTCCAAATCTTTGCCAACCGCGCAAAAAATTAATCAAAGGCATTCCGCAAGCCAGACTAAGCAAAAGAGACGTAAAAAACGCCAAAACAATACGATATTCCAACGATAAATCTGTATACCATAACGTCAACATAACACTTTCTCCTGATATTTTAGGAGATTTTATTATAAATATCTAAAATAAGTCTTAAAAAATTATAATTTATGTTTAAATTTACGAGAATTTTACTATTATTCATGTAAAGTATTTCCAAATAAGGGGAATTTGATATGAATAAGTTACATATATTATCTTTGATAAGTTTGTTGTTTACGATAAATCCGGCATTAGCGGAAGATCCGTTTGGCTTGGATAATGATGATGACGTTTTTGCATCTGATTCTACGATAGAGACCAATTCAAAAGAAAACAAAAGCGCTTTAATTTCATCATTTTTAAGTAATCGTATTTCGGAATCCAGTGCAAAAAACATCAAAAAAGCGGAAAAAGTTTTTTGTTATACTGTAGATTATGCCTCAGCAGGTTACGAAGGATACACAATTCATAATTTAGCGCTGAAAGGTTCTTGTGGCGAGCTTTCGCCTGCCGGCCGCACTCTGATTAAAAATTCGGTTTTTGAAAACAACTCTCTTTATTCAAACAGTAAAGATAATTGCAATATTTCTCCTAAAATCATATTAAGATATATTCACGGAGCTGATTACACGGATGTCTTATTTTCTTCTCCGTGCCAATCACTTACTTTTTTTCACGACGGAGATATTACTACAATTAATGCAGCACCTGGAGCAGCCATTATTGACTTGATTGTAAAGGCTTATTCAGGGTTATCCGAACCATATCAATCTCCAGCACTTTTAGGACAGATGGTTGCCAACGGTCAAGCTTTAAATCAGCGCGATAAAGAAGTATTGCGTAAGATGGCTCCCAGTGAAGCTCCTATAAAAAAATGGGATACTAAACGAAACAATCAACAATCCGCACCGACGGTAAACAAACAACCGGCTCGCTCAGGATGGAATAAATTGCGTCAATAGCTTACTGTAAAATCCTGTTGATTAATTAAGTGACCGCTTGCCTAAAGAGGTAATATGGTTTATCTATGGTAACATAAAATAATTATAGGTAGAATAAAGTGAAAAGTGTTTCTAATTTAAAAACTGCTATTTTGTATGCACAAGCAATGTATGACGGAGCTGAAGAAGCAAATCAGCTTGATTTGTTATACGCTGATGCCGGTATTTTAGGCAGTATTGTAATTGAAAAGAAAGAAGAGTTTAATAAACTGAACAATCCTTTGTGGAAATATGCGCAAAAAGAGGAAGTGCTTGCTGATATATGCCGTAAACTTAATTTATCACAAAGTATGTTTAACACATTAAGATTGTTAGCCCAGAACGGCAAACTTAATATTTTGGAGCCAACCTTGAAACAGTTTATTTTGATTTACCAAAATAAGCACGACATTGCCGAAGTAGAAATAACTACCGTTATGCCGTTAACTTCTTCTCAAGAAATTTTACTTAAAGACAAATTGGAAAATATTTTTCATAAACAAATACTATTACGTTATATCATTGATCCGCAAATAATCGGCGGATTGGTGATTAAATACGGTACAAATTTTATAGATAACTCAATAAAGCATAAACTGCGTGCTTTAGAACAGCTTATGAAAGGGGCAAAATAATGTCTGTACAAGCAGATGAGATATCCTCAATTTTAAAAGAAAAAATTGCCGATTTTGATTTATCATCAGATATGTCAGAGGTTGGTCGCGTTTTGTCGGTAGGTGACGGAATCGCCAGTGTTTACGGACTTGACAAAGTTCAACTTAATGAAATGGTAGAATTTGAAAACGGTGTCAAAGGTATGGCACTCAACTTGGAAGAGGACAGTGTCAGCGTAGTTTTATTCGGCACTGATGAAGGTATTAAAGAAGGTGACGTCGTTAAAAGAACCGGTAAAATTGTAAGTGTTCCGGTAGGTAAATCTTTATTAGGACGTGTAGTTGATGCTCTGGGAAATCCTATCGACGGAATGGGAGAAATCAAAGCCGAAAAATACAGCAACGCTGAAATTAAAGCTCCGGGTATTATTCCGAGAAGAAGCGTTCACGAACCGGTTCAAACCGGATTAAAAGTTATTGATTCGCTTATTCCTATCGGACGCGGTCAACGCGAGCTGATTATCGGAGATAGACAAACCGGTAAGACTTCCATCATTATAGATACAATCATTAATCAAAAGCGTGTTAATGATACTGCTAAAGATGATAAAGAAAAATTGTTCTGTATTTATGTTGCCATTGGGCAGAAACGTTCTTCGGTGGCACAAGTTGTTAAAACCTTACGCGACTATGGAGCTATGGAATATACTATTGTAGTAGCGGCAACCGCTTCTGAAGCT
Organism: Alphaproteobacteria bacterium; assembly: GCA_017477035.1. Classification (GTDB taxonomy): domain Bacteria; phylum Pseudomonadota; class Alphaproteobacteria; order RF32; family CAG-239; genus RUG410. The sequence continues at coordinate 6,456 of JAFUXW010000024.1, forward strand.
GCACCATTACAATTTTTAGCTCCTTATGCCGGAACAGCAATGGGGGAATATTTCCGCGACAATGGTATGCATGCTGTGATATTTTATGATGACTTGTCAAAGCAGGCTGTAGCCTATAGACAAATGTCGCTATTAATCCGTCGTCCACCTGGACGCGAGGCATATCCTGGTGATGTATTCTATTTGCACTCTCGTTTATTGGAGAGAGCTTCTAAGATGAATGAAGAATACGGCTCAGGTTCTTTAACTGCTTTGCCGGTAATTGAGACACAAGCCGGCGATGTCTCTGCCTACATTCCGACTAATGTAATTTCAATTACAGACGGTCAGATTTTCTTGGAAACTTCGCTTTTCTATCAAGGGATTCGTCCGGCGGTAAATGTAGGTATTTCGGTTTCTCGTGTTGGTTCTGCCGCACAAATAAAAGCGATGAAACAAGTTTCAGGTTCAATGAAACTTGATTTGGCACAATATCGTGAAATGGCCGCTTTTGCGCAGTTTTCTTCTGATTTGGATAAATCAACACGCCAGTTATTAGATAAAGGTGCAAAATTAACCGAATTACTGAAGCAGCCTGTTCATCAACCGATGGCGACAGAGGAAGAAGTGGTTTCTATTTTTGCCGGTGTTCGCGGTTTTTTAACACAAGTAAAAGTTACCGATGTAAAAGACTATGAACAAAAAAGCATAGAAGAATTACACACAAAACACCCTCAATATTTGGATGAAATTCGTGAAAAGAAAGTAATTTCAGCAGAGTTGGAGAAAAAACTTGCCGAATTTTACAATTCGTTTACCGAAAAATATTTGAAAAAACAAGAAAAGGCAGCATAAATGGCCGGATTAAAGGAATTACGCACACGTATAGAAGCCATCAAATCGACGCAGAAAATTACTTCTGCCATGAAAATGGTGGCAGCTTCGCGCTTGCGCCGAGTTCAAATACTGGTTGATAAAAATTTCGGATACTCTGAAAATTTGCGCCAATCAGCCCTTAGAGTCATGACGGAAATAGAAAATGAAGAAAAAATCAATGGGATTAAATTTGTGCGCCCTCTGTTATTGCAACAGAAGAAAAAGCCGCTGAAATACCATTTGTATGTTATCTCATCAGATCGCGGTTTGTGCGGAGCGTATAACAGTAATGTTGCAAAACGCGCTTCTCAACGTATCAGAGAATTACAAAAAGAAAATAAACAGATATCGGTTGCTTGCATAGGCAAAAAAGCATACGACATTTTACGTCGCTATTTTTCCGACAGCGATATAAATATAAGTCGTGTTGATAACAAATATCACGGACTTTCCTATGCAGATATGGCACATAAATTATCAGATGCAATTTTACAACAATTTATAGCCGGAGATTTTGATATTTGTGAGTTTGTATACGCCGATTTCAAAACGGCAATCAGCAGAACTTATGAATGCAAACAAGTGTGTCCGATTGAATTAAATTCGGAGCATTTAGATGATGAGCACTTACAAATGATAAATCGTTCTGGTGACGCTTTTTATGAGTATCTGCCTGATAAATTAACACTTTTAAGCGAGATTTTACCTATTTTATTTAATGATAATATGTTCAAAATCGTGGTAAACTCGGCGGCTTCCGAACACAGTGCTCGAATGACATCAATGGATAGCGCAACACGTAATGCAAAAAAAATGATTAGCGAATTGACTTTGAAATATAACAGTTTAAGACAATCGGCAATAACTACCGAGTTGATAGAGATTATCGCCGGAGCCGAGGCAATTTAAATCTAGGAGAATATAATGACTATTGAACAAACAAAATCAAATAATCACTCTCTTGGTCATATCCACCAAGTTTTAGGTGCGGTTGTTGATGTTAAATTTGATGATGAAAATGATTTACCTGATATTTTAACGGCGTTAGAGTGTCAAAACAACGGTCGCAAGCTGGTGTTGGAAGTTGAACAACACTTAGGAGGATGCGTCGTTCGCTGTATTGCATTAGATTCTACCGATGGTTTGGTTCGCGGTTTAGAGGTATTTAATACCGGTGAACCTATTAAAGTTCCGGTAGGACCGGAGTTATTAGGACGAATTGTTAATGTTTTGGGAGAGCCTGTTGATGAAAGAGGTCCTGTAAAAAGCAAAACATATTCTCCTATTCATCGTGAAGCACCGGCATTTACTGACCAATCAACTAAAGAAGAGATTTTAGTTACCGGAATTAAGGTGATTGATCTTTTAGAGCCATACAGCAAAGGTGGAAAAATAGGTCTGTTCGGTGGAGCCGGGGTAGGTAAAACCGTGTTGATTATGGAACTAATCAATAACATAGCCAAAGGTCACGGGGGATATTCTGTATTCACCGGTGTTGGAGAAAGAACCAGAGAAGGTAATGACCTCTATCACGAAATGATTGAATCCGGCGTTATTGATTTGAAAGGTGATAAATCCAAAACAGTATTGGTATACGGTCAAATGAATGAACCGCCGGGAGCTCGTGCCAGAGTAGCATTGACGGGATTAACCGAAGCCGAATATTTCCGTGATCAAGAACATCAGGATGTGTTATTGTTTATTGATAACATATTCCGCTTCACTCAAGCTGGTTCTGAGGTTTCAGCTTTACTCGGACGTATTCCTTCTGCCGTTGGCTATCAACCTACATTAGGAACAGATATGGGAGCAATGCAAGAACGTATTACATCGACAAAAGACGGTTCCATCACTTCAGTACAAGCAGTATATGTACCGGCCGATGATTTGACGGATCCAGCTCCGGCAACAACATTTGCACACTTGGATGCGACCACAGTATTATCTCGTAAAATTTCTGAATTAGGTATCTATCCGGCAGTTGATCCTCTCGATTCCACCAGTCGAGCATTAAGTCCGGATATTGCAGGTCAAGAGCATTATGAAACAGCTCGCCGTGTCCAAGAAATTTTGCAAAAATATAATTCTTTGCAAGATATTATCGCCATTTTGGGTATGGATGAATTATCGGAGGAAGATCGTCAGGTAGTATCAAGAGCTCGTAAAATTCAAAAGTTCTTATCGCAACCATTCCATGTTGCAGAAGTATTTACCGGTTTGAAAGGTGTGTATGTTCAACTTGAAGACACAATAAAGGGTTTTAAAGGAATTCTTGATGGTTTGTATGACGATTTGCCGGAAGCAGCTTTTTACATGGTAGGAACCATTGAAGAAGCAATTGCTAAGGCTCAAAAGATGAAAGAGGAAAATTAATGGCGCAAAACGTTAATTTAATTATCTATACCCCAGAAAAGACGGCGTTAGAACGTAAAGTTTATCGAGTAATATTGCCTTATGGCAATACTAATCTGACGGTATTGGAAGATCGCGCTCCGACATCTTTAGTTTTGCACGCCGGAATTTTGCAGATACTCAAAGAAAATGATGATATTGAGGTTTCTTATTTTATCGACAACGGAGTAGCCGACATTGCTGACAATGTATGTAAAATATCTACAGCTCATTTAATACCATATAACAAGATAAGTATTGATGAGGCAAAAGAACTGTCAGAACAAGAACCTCAAAATGCCGAGTTTTATAATACGATTGCCTATTATCTGCAGTCTTTTAAAAAATGAAACTCCACCGGCTCACGCCGGTGGTATCATTTTAGGTCAAGCCAAGCTTGTCCTAAATCTTCGCGTCCTTGATATTCTATATAGCGTTGTATCACTGCCTCATTAACCCCTACGGTACTAACAAAATACCCATCTGACCAAACACTTTGTGTACCGAAATAGCATTTTTTAAGAAACGGATATTGCTTTTTCAAATCCCTCGCCGTATTTGATTTTATGATGCGCACAACACTACCCACACTCATCTTTGGTGGTATCTAAACTAACAGATGAATATGGTTTCTTTCGTGATTTTGTTCTATGAAGTATATTTGTGGGTAGTGTTCATGAATTTCTATCAACCGTTTCTTAAAAAATCCATATACACCAGCGTTGAATATCTTCTTACGGTATTTTGCCACTATCACTACATGATAGTGGCAGTGATACACGCAATTACTTTGTTTGATATACTTTACTTCTTCCATAACCGCAGTATAGTGCGAAGATTTAGGATTGTCTACATCTACCTGCTAACGCAGGTAGTGTTACGTTAGAATCATAAAAAAACCACCTCGAAAGGTGGCTTTATAAATTGGAGCGGGCAATGGGGTCCACTCCATTTTTTATAAAAGCATTGATTTTACTTGCTTTTGTATTTTGCTTACCTCTGGTATCAACCAAATGCATCACAGTATGCATCACACTTAAGCCTTTAAGTATATTATAAGGCGAATTTTGCAAAATGTACACGTTTTTATTCAACGTCGTGCAAAAAATATGGTTTTAAAAA
>JAFUXW010000171.1 GCA_017477035.1 Alphaproteobacteria bacterium
AGGCACTACGTTTGCTGTTTTTGACTACGCACTATCACCAACCTTTCAATTTTACTTTTGAGGGCTTGCAACAGGCTAAAGGAGTGTTGGATAAATTTTATAATGCTCTATTGAAAAATAAAGAAATTCCAACAATCGAAATTGAACCGGACAGCAGAATAATAGATGCTTTAGCTGATGATTTGAACACACCGCTCGCGTTATCTTATCTGCATGAAATCGTTAATGATTTGAACAAGGCGGAGAGCAGAGAAGAACGTTCACGCTTGAAATCTTTGTTGATAAAAAGTGCTTATATGCTCGGACTATTGTATAATAATCCGGAGAGTTGGTTCAAGGGCGAAAGCTCGGATGACGAAGCTGTTGAAATTGAGAAGAAGATAGCTGCACGTGCTGATGCGAAGAAAAATAAAAATTGGGCGGAAGCCGATGCCATTCGTGACGAACTCAGAGCCAAAGGTGTCGTTTTGGAAGATTCTCCGACCGGCACTACTTGGAAAAGAGTATAAAATATGGAGCTTATTTCTCGTGATGAAATAATCCGCTTGTTGTCTGATAAGCAAAATCAAACAGAAACTTTGAAAAGAGCCGATGAAGTGCGTCATCAATACGTAGGCGACGAAGTTCATTTGCGTGGGTTGATAGAGTTTTCCAACATTTGCCGCAACAACTGTATGTATTGTGGGATTCGTCGAGGCAATACAGCGGCTCATCGTTATCGTATGTCACCCGAAGAATTGATTGATACTGCGCATAAAGCTGCAGATATGGGCTTTAAGACGTTGGTTATGCAATCGGGTGAAGATATGTATTTCTCACAGAAAGTGATGTGCGGGATTATTGAGGCGGTCAAAAAGTTTGATGTGGCGCTAACATTGAGTATCGGCGAGCGCAGTTACGATGACTATAAGGCTTTTCGTGAGGCTGGCGCTGATCGCTATTTAATGCGTATAGAGACAACCGATAAAGATCTTTATCATCGGCTGGATCCCGGTATGAGTTGGCAAAATCGTCACGAATGCCTGATGATGATTAAAGAACTAGGGTATGAACTCGGCTCGGGAATTATGGTAGGACTACCGAATCAAAGTATTGAATCGATTGCTGATGATTTGATTTACTTGAAAAAAATCGGGATTGATATGGCGGGAATCGGACCATTTATTCCGCACCCGCAGACTCCGCTGAAAGACGCTAAAGGAGGTCAACTTGATTTAGCACTTCGGACTATGGCGGTTATGCGGATAATGATGCCTGATATAAATATTCCTGCAACGACAGCAATGGAAAGTTTGCATCCGCAAGGACGTATTATGGCACTCAAAGGCGGTGCAAATGTGGTGATGCCGAACGTTACCGAAGGTGAATATCGTCGATTTTATGAACTATATCCCGGTAAGATTTGCATTGATGACACGCCTTTGCATTGCAAGAGTTGTGTCGGGATGAAAATTATGAGTATAGGACGTACTATTGGTGAAGGTTATGGCGGACATAACGGAAGATTGCCTAAAAAAGTAGGCGAATAGAAAAAGCGGGGAGATTTTATCCCCGCTTTTTTAATGTAGTTTAGGATATTTACAAAAAATCCTGTAATTAAGATAATCTTCCAGAAGTGACAAGATTGTGTAAGCTACCAAAACACATACACCAATCGGCCAGAAATGGAACACAAACTCTTGTGTTGCTTGTATGTCGTATAACAGTATTAGCAAGGCAAGCAAGACAAAAATAAACAGAGCGGCAATTTCTGATGTAGCTCTTAATTTTGAAATGAATCTTTTTGTTTTCATAATGTATAAAATTTATATAATATTATAATAATTTATTTTAATTCTCCGTTTGCTCACTTAAATAGCGTATGTTATTGTTTAACCGGTAAATATACTGTAAAAGTATTTCCTCTATATGCCGTGGATGATACAGTCAAGTTTCCGCGATGATGTAATACTATTTGTTTTGCAATTGCTAATCCCAATCCGGTTCCTTTTATTTTCATATCTTTGTGTATTTGCATACGATAAAACTTTTCGGTTAAGCGAGCCAAATCTTCTTTATTTATTTTTTGTCCTTTATTATTGAAAGCAATGCTTACAGCACGACCTAATGCTACGTTTTGTCCAGGTTTTGCCGGAATTTCCGGCACTGCTTTAATTTCAATATTTACTTCGGAATTTTCCGGAGCATATTTAATGGCATTATCAAGCAGATTTTGCAGAATCTGATGAATTTGCTGATTGTCTCCGACAATTTTAGGAATACGATTTAATTGATTTATCTTCACATTTACAGAATGTTGAAACGCCTTAATTTTAAGAGCCTGCATTATATCATCCATAACTTCGTGCAAATCTACCTTATCTTTAAGTTCTTTATCCTGTCCCATTTCGAGACGCGAAAGAGATAATAAATCCTCTATTAAAGTTGCCATATATTCAGACTGTTCCTTCATTATACCTAAAAAAGCATCTCTTGCGTCAGCATCATCACGAGCCGTTGTTTGTAAAGTTTCAATAAAACCGGAAATAACTGAAAGCGGGGTGCGTAATTCATGACTGGCATTAGCCACAAAATCAGATTGCATTTTTTCCAAACTTATAGCTCGGCTTACATCGTAAAGTGAAATGACGGCTACTGCACGATTTTTGGTTTGATGCGGCAATTTGGTAATATGAGCAAACAATTGACGATTGCCGTGCTCGGGAGTGTGAAAAACAACGCGTTCAGAATCGCTACTACCTTTTAGCACTTTCTCAATTGATGAAATAAATATATTGGTTGAAAACAAATGAGCAATGTTTGTGCTAACAATATTTGCGCCTAAAAATTGTTTAGCAGCTAAATTTGAGCCGATTAAATTTCCTTCTCCGTCAAGCATTAAAATAGGATCCGGAAACGTATCAAAAACGGCAGCATCTGATAGGGCTTGAGCCTCTAAAGCATCTGTTTTAGAAGTCCATAAACGATGAATCGAGGATATGGCCTGAGCCAAATCTTTAGTGTCTTTTCTGATAAATTTATATCTATATTTTCAACTTTTCCGTTGGCAAGAGATTCAATATAATTTCGTATGGCTTGTAATTCGGAACTTATGGGAAAAAGCATAAATATATTGGATATCAAAGTTATGAAATAGCACATAACGGCAATTTCAATCGTCAGACATTCAAAGGCAACAAGCGTGGAAAAAAGCACAACTGAGGGTAACGACATAATAAATACTCGTTTAAAGAATTGTCGGCCTATACTTGTTTTCAAATGTCCGAAATATATTTCCATATAATTATCCCGTCAATAAAGTTAATAAAATACTGGACTAAAATTGCAAATATTGTAATATCAAATAAGTTTAAATAGATTTAAGATTTTGAAGACAGATGACTGGAAATAACGAATTATCGCCGGGAATGGCGCAGTATATGGAAATAAAAGAATCTTACCCCGATTATTTATTGTTTTATCGGATGGGGGACTTTTATGAACTGTTTTTTGAAGATGCTTTCAAAGCTTCAAAGGCACTGGATATAGCTCTGACTAAAAGGGGAAAATTAAGAGGTGAAGATATTCCGATGTGCGGAGTTCCTTTTCACGCTTATGAAAGTTATTTGGCAAAATTGATTAAATGCGGCTATAAAGTAGCTATTTGTGAGCAAATGGAAGATCCTGCCGAAGCAAAAAAACGCGGCTATAAAGCAGTAGTGAAGCGGGATGTTGTGCGTTTGGTTACTGCCGGTACGCTAACTGAAGATACATTGCTTGATTCAAGACGTAACAATTATTTGATGGGAATAAGCAAAAATAATGGTGTTTACGGATTTGCTTGGGTGGATTTATCTACAGGAGTGTTTTACACATATTCCATAAATCAAAGCGGAGAAAATGAAATAAATGAAATTTATGGCGTTTTGAATAAAATTATGCCGGGAGAAATTTTGTTATCTGATGCAATGTTGCAAAATCCAGCGCTGTTTGATTTGTTTAATGAGTATCGTGAAAAATTATCTATCTTACCTAATGCCAGATTTGATTATGCAAATTCCTTAAAGAAAACACTTGATTTCTATGCCGTTCAAACAATGGATGCTTTCGGAAGCTTCAGTAAGGCTGAAATAACATCGGTTGGACTGGTTTTAGATTATGTGGAAATGACACAAAAAGGTCAGATGCCTCGAATTACCCCTCCTGTTAAAATTAAAGAATCCTTATATATGGAAATAGATGCAGCTACAGCAAAAAATTTGGATTTGTTAGAGGGGACAAAGGGAAGTTCTTTGATATCGGTAATTGATCGCACGGTTACAGGCGCAGGTGCCAGAATGCTTAGTTCTCGTTTGGTTTCTCCTTTGCTTGATTTGAAAGAAATTAACTCTCGTCTTGATATTGTGGAATTTTTTTATAAACACATTGATATTAAAGATAAGTTACGAGATATACTTAAAAAATGCCCTGATATGGAAAGAGCTGTTTCGAGACTTAGTGTGAAGCGCGGAGGACCGAGAGATTTAGCTTCTATTTTAATGACATTAAATGCGCTATCTCCTATCAAAATGCTGATAAAATCATATAAAAAAATTGATATTGTTGATGAATTGCCGTCGGCTGTATCGAAAATTTTACAAAAGTTTGGTGATTATTACTCATTAATAGATGTATTATCAAGAGCATTGAATTTTGATAATTTACCTTTATTACCGCGTGATGGCGGCTTTATCGCCAACGGATATTCGCCTGAGTTAGATGCAACTCGAAATATGAGAGATGAGGGGCATCAATTTATTATGAATTTACAAGGAAAATATATACAAGAAACTCAAATAGATGCTCTAAAAATTAAATATAACAATGTGGTCGGATATTTTATAGAAGTTCCGAATAAATTTGCTACAAAGATGTTAGAGAAGCCTGAGTTTATACACAGACAATCTGTTTTGAATGCGGTGCGGTTTACGACAACCGAGCTGAGTGATTTGGAAAATAAAATCAGAGGGGCGGCTGATAGAGCCTTGGCTATGGAATTGGAAATTTTTGAAGATATTTCAAGAGATATTATGGTATCGGCAGATGATATAAGCCGCACGGCAAATGCGTTGGCAGAGCTGGATATAGGAGCAGCCTTGGCTGATTTGGCTTTGGAAAACAGTTATTGCCGCCCTAGTATTGATGATAGTTTGATTTTTGAGGTGGTTGATGGCAGACACCCTGTGGTGGAGAGTGCAATCAAACGAAATAGTGAGGGGGCATTTGTTGGTAACGATTGCAAATTGGATGGGGAAAATAATCGTATATGGCTTTTAACAGGGCCGAATATGGCCGGTAAATCTACCTTTTTAAGGCAAAATGCCATTATAGCGATTATGGCACAAATAGGTTCGTTTGTTCCGGCTAAATCAGCACATATCGGCATAATAAATAAAGTGTTTTCACGGGTCGGAGCTTCTGATGATTTATCAAGAGGTCGTTCGACATTTATGGTGGAAATGGTGGAAACTGCTTCTATTTTAAACAGAGCAGATGAACGTTCATTTGTTATTTTGGATGAAATAGGAAGGGGAACCGCTACCTTCGACGGATTGTCTATTGCGTGGGCTGTTGTCGAATATTTTCATGAGGTAAATAAATGGAGAGATTTGTTTGCAAATCATTATCATGAATTAACTGTTTTAGATGAAATGTTATCTGCTAGTACATTACCTTGCTTTAAAA
>JAFUXW010000172.1 GCA_017477035.1 Alphaproteobacteria bacterium
AATAAGGTCTTTTTCTACAAAGATGGTGAAGAACGTTTAACTGTTAAAGCCAACGGATATAAAAAAGTTGAATATGGCGATAAGCAATTTTTGCGTATTTCTGGACGACACTGTAATCGCGCAGGAGAAGGACTAAGTGATTTAGGAAAAGAGCAAGCAGCACGTATCGGTAAGTTTATCGTTTATGCCTCACAAGGAAAAATAGCCGGACTGCCTAAAGTAGTTTTGCCGGAAGTCCGTAGTTTTGATGATAATTTAAGATGCATGCAGACATCAAGAATAGTTATTCAAAATATTAATAAAATGCTTAATACCGACATAAAATGCGATGAAGTTGATGGTATGTCATTTTACAACAAAGACACAACTTGTAAACATACGGCAAAATCAGAGTTGTCTATTCATAGTCTCGGCGGCGGATATGATACGGCTGATTCTGAAATGGGTAGTATTGCTTTTTCAGTTGTCGGGCGTGATGGATTTGTAGTAGACAGAGTTATTTTTGATGCAAAACAAATATCTGAGCAAATCGAAAGAATAGAATCTAAAGAACAATCATTAGAACAACAGATTACAAATAAAATCTGTGAACTCAGAAACAAATCACTAACTGGAAATATTTCAGATAATCCACATGCTAAAACACAAGTTTTGCGTGCAGTTGCACAGGAAAATGTTTCACCTGAAAAAGGCGTCGTGAATCCTAGACGATCAAATGCAGATAAGCAAATCATGAAAGCAGTATTGGATAATGTTATTAAAGGCATTGATAAATAGTCTTATATTATATCCGAATCCTAAACCGTCACAATCAATCGTGGCGGTTTTGTTTTTTTCCGAACTGCTTGTTTGCCAAACCGTTGGGCAAGCTTATATGTGTATAACCGATTGTAAATTTTTGAAAAAATTAATAACACTGTTAAAATACGCTCAATTTAATCATTCTATGGAGTTATAATGACTGAAAATAAGCAAGAAAATTTGGTGGTTTTACAGGTTTTACCGGAACTCAATCAGGGAGGTGTTGAACTCGGCACTATCGAAATTGCGTCTGAATTACAAAAGCGTGGTATTAAGAATTTTGTTGCCTCTGCCGGCGGACGTATGGAAGGCAATTTGGAGCGCTTAAAAGTTAAGCACTTTACCCTGCCCCTTAAAACCAAAAATATATTTAAAATGTGGCTTAATTCTTTGCGCTTGGCAAAAATCATAAAAGAAAATGGCGTAACTGTTGTTCATGCACGTTCACGGGCTCCGGCTTGGAGTGCATATTGGGCAGCAAAAAAATGCGGTATTCATTATATTACAACATTCCACGGCACTTATGGATTAGGACCGCACGGAATCAAAAAAATATACAATCAGGTAATGACCTTCGGTGAACGTGTAATAGCCATTTCCAATCATATAAAAGAGCATATTATAAAAAATTACGGCACTGATGAAAGTAAAATTCGCTTAATCGCGCGTTGCGTCAATATGGAAAATTTTGACGTCGAAAATACTTCTGCCGAAAGAATGATTAAATTTTTAGAAGACAATCATATTCCTGAAGATAAACCACTGGTAACTCTTATCGGCAGATTAACTAACTGGAAAGGGCAAAAGTTATTAATTAACGCACTAAATAAAATAAAAGATATGGATTTCCATTGCTTATTAATCGGCGATGATCAGGGACGAACCCAATATAGTGACGAACTTCATGATATTATTGAACAATATAATATGGAAGATCGCTATACTTTTATTCGCCACGTAACCGACGTGCCGGCGGCAATGCTGGTATCTGATGTAGTATTATCAACATCTATCGAGCCGGAAGCATTCGGAAGAATTGCTATTGAGGGACAAGCAATGGGGCGCATTGTTGTGGCATCTGATATCGGAGGCTCTAAAGAAACCATTATTGACGGTGTTACAGGAAAGTTATTTAAAAGCGGAAATGCCGATGATTTGGCCGCATGCATCAAGTGGGCGCTTTTGTTGTCAAACGAAGAAAAAGAAAAAATCGGTGCTAATGCTATAAAAAATGTAAAAGAACATTTTACAAAACAAATAATGTGTGATAAAACTATCTCGGTTTATGAGGAAATTATAAATCAAAAGTAAAATTAAATAAATAGTGAAAAGGTAGAAAAAAATGATTAAAATTACGTTGCCTGATGGCAGTATTATGGAAGAAAAAGAAGGCGTTTCCGGTTTGGAAATCGCAAACAAAATAAGTTTAAGCCTAGGGAAAGCCGCTTTGGCTGTTTCCATTAACAACACTTTGCAAGATTTAACCGCTCCCATAACTACCGATTCTACACTCACTATTATTACCGCTAAAGATAAAGAGGGATTACACATTTTGCGCCACTCTTGCTCACACGTTATGGCTGAAGCAGTGCAAGAACTTTGGCCTGATACCCAGGTTACTATCGGACCTGCTATTGAGAACGGATTCTATTATGATTTTGCGCGTAAAGAACCGTTTACCACCGATGATTTTGTTAAAATAGAAGCAAAAATGCACGAAATCATTAAACGTGATGAAAAAATTGAACGCATTGTAATGCCTCGTGAAGAAGCTATTAAATTCTTCAAAAACAAAGGTGAACATTACAAAGTGGAAATCATTGAAGATTTACCTGAAAATGAAACAATCACTTTGTATCGTCAGGGCAATTACACAGATTTGTGCCGTGGTCCGCACGTTCCATCAACCTCCAAAATCGGCGATGCTTTCAAAATCACTAAAGTTGCAGGTGCATATTGGCGCGGTGATTCCAATAATGAGATGTTGCAAAGACTTTATGCAACCGCATGGGCGAATAAAAAAGATTTAGACGCATATTTAACAATGTTGGAAGAAGCTACCAAACGCGATCATCGTAAGCTAGGAAAAGAAATGGATTTATTCCATTTTGAGCCTGAATATGCTCCTGGGGCTGTATTTTGGCACGATAAAGGCTATAAAATTTATCGTAAATTAATTGAATATATGCGTAACCGCCAAGAACATAACGGATACAGCGAAATTTCCACTCCGCGCATTATGGATAGAGTATTGTGGGAAACGTCAGGACACTGGGATAAATATGGTGCTCACAATTATTCCGGAAAAACTGAAGACGGTCGCGTATTTTGCGTAAAGCCGATGAATTGCCCCGGTGGATTATTGGTGTATAAGCAAGGCGTTAAATCATATCGTGATTTACCTCTCCGAATGGCGGAATTTGGTAAGGTTAATCGCTATGAAGCATCAGGTTCTTTAATGGGATTGATGAGAGTGCGTGAATTTACGCAAGATGATGCTCACATTTTCTGTACACCGGAACAAATGGAAGAAGAATGTATAAACACAATGAAGCTCATCTTCAATATTTATAAAGATTTTGGCTTTGAAAACATCAAAATTTATCTTTCTACAAGACCGGACAGTATCTACCGTATCGGTTCCGATGAAATTTGGGATTTATGCGAAAATTCATTGGCTCATGCGTTGGAGAAACATGGTTACGCCTATGAGATAAATCCGGGAGAAGGTGCTTTCTACGGACCAAAATTAGAATTTATATTAAAAGATGCCATCGGTCGTGAATGGCAGTGTGGCACCATTCAGGTAGATATGAACCTGCCTGAACGTTTCGATATTTCTTATATAGGGGAAGATGGTGAAAAGCATCGTCCAGTCATGTTGCATCGTGCCCTATTTGGCTCCATTGAGCGTTTCTTGGGTATTTTGATTGAACATCACGCCGGAAAATTACCTTTGTGGCTGTCACCATTGCAGGTGATGGTAGCGCCTATTGTAAGCGAATTTGATGATTATGCAAAAGAAGTTGCACAAGAACTTGATAAGGTAGGGTTGAAAGTGGAAACTGATTTGCGTAATGAAAAGATTAATTATAAGGTTCGCGAACACTCTTTAGCAAAAATACCGGTAATCGCTGTTGTAGGAGCTAAAGAAAAAGAAAATCGCACTGTTACGATTCGTCGTTTAGGCAGTGATAAACAAGAAGTTATGACGCTCGCTGAATTTGTGACACAACTTCAAACAGAAGCGCAAATGCCACATCGCTTTGAATAAGCCATAATAATCGCTAAAACTACCATTTGCTGATAATCATCAAATGGTAGTTTTTTTTTATTTACTTTATTTGAAATTTTATATTATTTTTAAATACTTTTGTATTATATTACTAAAGAACAGTAACATTTATTTGTGACAAAGGAAATGAAAAATGAAAAAAACAGCTATTATCGGTGCCACCGGCGGAAATGGTCGTGAATTATTGAACATAATGGAGGAAAATGGTGTTTCGGCTGATGAAATTTTTGCCGTTGATGTAGATTCTCCTCTCGGAACACAGGTTTCTTATGGTGAAGATGTTGATATGGATGTTTTTAATCTGCGTGATTTTGATTTCGGTTCTGCAAAAATAGCAGTTTTTTGTACTTCAGAAGAAGTTGCTAAACATTATATTCCGCGCGCTATGGCTAAAGGAGCTTTTGTTATAGATTGCTCCGGCGCATATACTATGGATGTTGATGTTCCATTAATAATATCTGGATTAAATGATGAAAAAATTTCCGATGCAAAAAAGGGAATTATAGCAATTCCTTCTCCGCAAGTAATACAAATC
>JAFUXW010000173.1 GCA_017477035.1 Alphaproteobacteria bacterium
TCCAAACGACTCTTAACACTATCCATAGTAAGCATACGATTTACAGAATAACAAGTTCCAATATCACGCAAGAAAGCTAAGTAGTTAATATCTTTAAACCAATCCCAGTTATCGACCATCAGGGCATCGGTTGCACCATCGCCGAATTTCAAAAATTTTGAAAATGATTTCTTAAGTCCTTCAACATTGTGTTTTAAAGTCTCTTCATCTAAAAACGGACGCAATTTATCTTTACCGGACGGATCCCCTATACGAGCTGTGGCACCACCAACCAAAGTCAATGGTTTGTGTCCACATTTTTGAAACCACCTGAGCATCATCAAAGGAACAATATGTCCAACGTGCAAACTGTCACCAGTCGGATCAGAGCCTAAATAGCCAACTGCAGGTTTTCCTTTGCTTTCACATTCATAAAGATATGCATCAAAGCCATCTTCATTAGTGCATTGATTGTAAAAACCTCGTTCGTGCATTATATTTAAAAATTCTGACTTAAATTGTGACATGGTTATATTTGTCCTTTCTTGCTTTATACCAAATTTTAACGTATAGTAGCATATTATTTCGCTATTGCAACAGGATTAATAATTTATGATTATAAAAAGTTTAACATCTCTCGGACTATATGGAGAAGCTTCTCTCAATTCTATTGAGTTGGCACTGCTCATTTCCGATGGGCTGGATGTGCAAAAACTGATTAAATCTGCCACTGTTCCTTATCCGGAAAATTTAATTGTAGCTCTACGTAAATTAGTTGCTCAAAGAAACTGGTCATTTGCAGAACTGGAAGAAAACACAAAAGTTCAACAGGTTAGAGAAGATATAAGTGATTTTTACAGTGAGTGTATAATAGATTTTTGCAAAAACGAAGAAACTGATTGTATCGGGGTTGATGGTTTAACTGTTTTTAATGACCCTCAAAATAAATGTTCTTATCAATTGGAAGACGGGCGCAAAATAACTAATAATCTGAAAAAGACTGTAATAACTCATTTTCGCAAAGCCGATTTGCTCTCGGGTGGACAGTCTTCGCCGCTATCTCCGCCTTTTTTTAATTTTATCGGACAAACACTACCTAAACCTTTGCTTTTTATAGATGTTGAAGCCGTGAGTAGTATTATATACATTGGTGAAAGTGGGGAAATTAAGGCTTTTGACTGTTCTCCCGGGGTTGCCATGATAGAGGATTGGACTTTTCGTCATGCTAATATGCAAACCGATTATAATGGCAAATTGGCCGCACTAGGGAAAGTTCATTCTCAAATAGTTAATTCTATGCTTAAACATAAAGCATTGCATAAAATTCCTCCTAAATCTCTGGATATATTGGAATTTTCCGATAAAAAAGAACATTTAGAAGGTTTGTCATTAGAAGATGGAGCAGCTACGGCCGTCAACTTTATTGCTGAAGCGATTTATCAATCTGCACTTGATTTTCTGCCGGCAATACCGCAAAATATTTTTATCGGCGGAGAAGGAACAAAAAACCCATCTCTTCTACGCAGTATAAAACAAAATTTTGCTCCTCGTAAAGTTGTCAGTTTAACTGAAATTAATCCGCGTTTAACGGCTGTGGGTGCACAAACAGCTGCTTTTAATACCGTGCGAAGAATCTATGGTTTACCTATAACTTATCCTAATACAACCGGTGCATATGAACCAATGACCGGAGGAGAAATCTATGAATACACAAATCACGCTTAAAATAACAGACTTATATAAAAATTACGGCAATATTCAGGCATCAAATAATTTAAATTTTGAAGCCAGACAAGGTGATATTATTGCTCTTCTCGGACCAAACGGAGCTGGTAAATCAACATTAATGAATATGATTGCCGGATATTTAGCCCCTGCTTCGGGAAATATTGAAGTTTTGGGAAAAAATATTACAAAATTTCCTCTATTTGCCAAAGAAAATATCGGTTTTTTACCGGAAGGGGCTCCTCTTTATGCCGATTTAACAGTTGAGCGTTTTTTGCTGTATATGGCGCAGATTCGCGGTCTTGGTAAAAATGAAGTAAACCGTTCCGCACAGATTGCCAATATTGAAAATGTTATGGAACAAAAAATTGACACTCTATCTAAAGGTTACAGACGTCGCGTAGGGTTTGCACAGAGCATTTTAAGCAATCCGCCTATTTTGCTGTTAGATGAACCTACAGACGGACTTGATCCCAATCAAAAAGATTACATTCGCTCTTTAATAAAAAAAATGTCGACAGATAAAACGATTATCATTTCAACCCATTTATTGGAGGAAGCAGAAACTGTCTGTAATCGCATTATTTTAATTGATAAGGGACAGATAAAAATTGATTCTAATTTGCAAAATTTACTTAAAAAAACAAATTGCAAAAATATTGCCGAAGCATTTCGAACTCTGACCAAGGAGAATATATAAAATGAAAAAACTTCTTGCCGTTATCAAAAACGAACTTATACGATATTTTGTATCACCATTAGCTTATGTTTATTTATTGAGCTTTCTTATTTTAAACGGATCTTTTGCTATATATTTCGGAGATTTTTTTAATCGCGGAGAAGCAAACTTAAGTGCAATGTTTGCCTTTCAACCATGGATTTATTTACTATTCGTTTCAGGCATCTCAATGCGCTTGTGGGCAGAAGAATTTCACTCCAACACGATTGTCCAAATCGCTACTTTACCGATTTCAATAAAAAGTTTAGTCCTCGGTAAATTTTTTGCCGCTTGGATATTCTGTGGTATTGCTTTAGCTCTTACATTCCCTTTTTGGTTAACGGTCAATGCATTGGGAAATCCTGAAAATTCCGTAATTCTTATCGGTTATTTTGGAAGTTTGATGTTGGCCGGATGTATGTTAGCTGTTTCGCAAATAATGTCTGCCCTAACCAAAAATCAGGTAATTGCTCTGGTTATGGCAGTTATAGCAAACTTATTTTTCTTCTGGAGCGGAATCGAATATATTTTATCATTTTGCCGATTATTTTTACCTGAAGCTTTTATTGATATGATAGCCTCTTTAAGTTTTATTTCTCATTTTAATTCAACAACCAACGGTCTTGTTGAATTAAGAGATATAATTTTCTTTGCTTCGGTGATGATTTTCGGAAACTATACAACTGTTTTGATTGTAAATTATAAAACGGCAGGAACTTCCGGTTGGTTGCATACACAAACAAAAATGCAAACTTTTCTGGCATGGATTGGTTTGCTATTGGCTTTCTTTGGTATAAATCTTATTGCCAATAATTTCACTGCCACAATCCAATACGATGCAACAAAAGAAAAAATATATACCCTTAGTGATAATACAAAGGAAATATTAAAAAATTTACCGCAAAGAGTTACTGCTAAACTTTATTTTTCACCAATTCTGGCTCAACGCAACTCGGATATTCGAAACCAGTTTGAAAATTTGCGAATACTGCTCAAAAAATACCGAAAAAATTCTAATGGAAAATTTGAATACAAAATTTATTATCCTGAATTTTTAAGCACAGAGGAGGATATTGCTCTTGCTGATGGTATACAACCTATCCCGTTAATTGATTTGAACCAAAATGCCTTATTCGGAATGACTTTAGAAAACGCTTTGAACGATAAACAGACGATTCCGTTTTTTGCGCAAATCGGTCAAGTGTCTCCGGAACAGGAAATTACTTCTAAACTTCAACTTATGAATATCAAGCGCAAAACCTTAGGTGTTGTAGCAGGAATCCCTGTTTTAGGTTCTTCAGACGGTGGAAATTTTATTACTGATCCATGGGAAATTATTAATTTATTGGAAAATAAATATAAAGTTCTGCATATAACAAATCCGCAAGATTTTAATCAAAACAAAATTGATGTTTTACTGCTATTTTTTCCCAAAAATCTGCCGGAAGAAATGATTACACAAATTAAACAATTTTCACGAAATAATGGTAAAGTTGTAGTTATACTGGATCCGGCTCACGAAGCTGCCCGACTTTATTCATTAAGCAGTGGTCTATTGGAAAAATCTGATTTAGGCGAGTTGGAAAAGTTTTGGAAATTTAAATTTTATTCCGATTATGTTGTGGCAGATTTAAAAAATTCCATAACCGTTGATGCTACTGTTAATTATCAGACGAATCCGGTATTCTCTCAAGATGTCATCCAATTTAAAATTCCGCATAGCGATATGAATCCGGCGCACCCGATTACCAAGAATTTAAATGAAATTATGATGGCTTCAGCCTCGGTGATTACTCCTGATATAAAGGCTCTGCAAAGTGGTAAAATTACCTTTTATCCATTGCTTCGAGCCAGCAATATATCTTCCGTTATGACTGCTAAAGTAGTAATTGACGGCCTCAATCCGCAAGAAGTTTTGCAATACTTCAAACCTGATAATAATCAAAAAATTTTAGCCGCAGAAATTATCGGGATGGAGAAAGACAACCCGTTTGATATTATTGTAGCAACTGACTCCGATTTTCTTTATGATACTTTTTGGATGAAAAAAAATAAATTTTTGAAAAACGATTATATTACCAACGTGTTCGATAACGCTAATTTTCTGTTAAACGCAGTTGATTATTTGGCCGGCGACTATTCTCTGATAGGATTACGGGGAAAAAGAACTTTATCACGCAAGTTTGATGATATAGAAGCAATCAGACGCATAAATTCTCTACAATATAAGAAAAAAGAAGATGAAATATTTGCGCGTATAGATAAGGCAAAACAAGCGCTTCAAGAAGTATGGAGCAAGAAAAATTTTGAAGAACGCGAAAATTTTACTCCCGATGAATTAGCTGCAGTTGCAAATGTACGAAAAGAACTTAATGATTTAAGACAAAACTTAAGTGATTTACGCTATAAGGCTTATGAAAATATTCGTTCAATTGCCGCCAGAATTAATTTTTTTGATATATGGTTGATTCCTCTCTTAATTTGTTTACTTATCTTCTTAAGACAAATATTTAAATTATTCAAAGTAAAACACCAAAAATTCAACATTCAAGTTCCTAGTAAACATTTATGTTTTCTGCTTTTTTGCTGTTTATTAATTCTGTGCGGAGGAATTTTATCAGTTTATTTATCAACACGTAGCAGTTTGGATTTGTTTGAAAATAAACCTGCATTTCCGCAAGTTTTGCAAAACATTAACAATATTGACAATATATCCCTAAAATCAAACCATCATGAGTTAACCTTTGAAAAACAAAACGGCATATGGAAACTTAAGCAAATGCCTGATTTACCTGTTTTTCAAGAGAGAATTCGCCGTTTACTCACTACAATAGCTCAAGCAACATTATTTGCTAAAAAAAGTGATAAAGCGGAAAATTTAGCTGTTTTCAACTTATCCCCTATAGAGGATAAGGATTCAAAGGCAATATCAGTTTCTCTCAACAGCGGTAGCAATATTGTTCAACAATTTTATTTGGGTAATATAGATATTGATTTAGGACGCGGAAATAAATCGGCTTACATCCGTTTTGAAAATCAATTCCAAGTATGGCAAATTATCGCTGATTTTATAGATATGAATTTAGATTGGCATAATTGGACATACAGTAATTTATGGGATTTGCGTTATGGCAGAATATATGACCTCCATCATGACGCAAAGCAAGAAGATAAGTTAGCATATCTCATGAAAATGATGTTGAACACACCGTTTATCGAAATTACAAAAAATTTGCCTATAGAGCCGATACAAAGCATAAAATTGTTAATTGAAAATGGCAATAAAGCCGAAATATTCTTTTATAAAAAAGATAATAAAGCTTATGTTTCTTATAATTTTGACAGTCATAATCAAAACCCACACTTAAAATTAATTGCCGAATATTTAAACGGAAAATCTGCAATTATAGACAGTAATAAAATGGAGAAAATTATTGAAATCATTAATCAATAGAAATCATGAAACATTTTTAAAAAAACTGGCGGTAACCGCAAGTATTGGAACCGCTATCATTTTAACGCTTATAAAAACTTATGCGGCATTAATAACCGGTTCGCTCTCCGTGTTGTCATCTTTAATTGACAGTTTGTCAGATATATTGGCTTCTGCTATAACTTTTATAGCAATACGTTATTCTGATCGTCCATTAACTAATCAACATCGTTATGGATATGGTAAGGCTGAATCGGTTAGTGCACTGATTCAATCTGCATTTATTGCCGGTTCAGCCGGATTTATTCTTTATGATGGATTTTATCGTCTTGTCAATCCCAAACAAATAGAAGAAACTTTTTTCGGTATTGTTATAATGTCAATTTGCTGGCTGATAACTCTGTCATTGATAATGTTGCAAAAATATATCATAAAGCGCGTGCGTTCACAAGCAATCAACGCCGATAGCGGGCATTATACCGTTGATTTACTTTCGAATGGTTCTGTTATTATTTCGTTGTTTGTAGTTAAATACTTACATTGGACATGGTTTGACGTTAGCACCGCTATTTTAATTTCTGCATATCTGCTATATAGTGCCGGAATAATTGCCTATGAAGCACTGGAAGAAATTACCGACAAAGAAATAGCCGAAGCCGACCGACAAAAAATTATTGATGCTGTTTCTCGTATTGATGGTGTTTTAGGCTGCCACGATTTTCGCTCACGAGTATCCGGAAGTATGTTTTTTATTGAACTGCATCTTGAATTTGACGGCAATAAAACATTATATTCCACTCACGAAATTTCAGATATTGCCGAGAGTAAAATTATTTCATTATTTCCTCAGGCTCAAGTAATTATTCATCAAGATCCTTATGGTTTGAAAGAAAAACGGCTTGATCACGACATTGAAGGCTCATGCAAATTATGATTTTTTTGCAGAAATTCTTTTTACTTTAAGTGGAATTTTGATAGTAAACTCAGTTCCTTTACCGATTTTACTCTTTACACTTATCTTACCTGAATTTTTTTCAACCAAACTACTGACAATTGCCAACCCTAAACCTGAACTTTTTGCATGGCTGTTTGCTGAATAAAAAGGCTCAAATATATGCTTTATTTGTTTTTCATCTATACCTATTCCGGTATCTTTTATTCTCAAAATCATATTTGCCGATTTTTCTAATCCGGTTATTTTTAATTCTCCTCCATCCGGCATTGCTTTTATAGCATTTTGCGCCAAATTCAATATCATCATTTTGAAATCAGCCTCGTTACCGGAAAAAGATAAATCATCGGAAATATCTGTAGAAACCACTATACCACGGCGTTTTGCCTCGTAATCTATCATCAGCATCATATCTTTAACTGCTGATTTTACATCTATCAGAGTATTTTCCGTTTCAGAATAACGAGCCAATTTTAACAATCTTTCCGGAGTTTTAACTGTTTCTACCAGCTGATTATATGCCATAGTCAAATATTTTCTGCTGTTCTCGTCTTTGTTTATTTCCAAATTTGAAGCATCTAACAATCCTTCCAAAATCAGGCGAATAGCCCCAAGATTATTTTTCATTTCATGCGCTATTGATGTAGATAAAAATGCCAAAGATGACACCTTTTGCTGATGTGAAAAACGAACATCTCCACTCAAATCGTGAACAGCCTCAACAATGTAAAAATCTTGTTTGTTTTTTCCGAAAATTAAGCGAGAAGCATTTACATACAAAGGAATCTTTCCAACTTCATGTATAGTGTGCAAATCTGTCGTATTCTCTTTAAAATGTCGTACCGGGCAATTATATCTGCTTATCGGACAACCCTCGCAATTTTCGTAACCATATGCCTCATAACACTTTCCTCCGATGCAATTTCTTTTTATATTCAGAAGTTCACCAAAAGCACGATTTACCATTATCACATTAAAATTTTTATCAATAACGCGCACTCCGTCAGGTATGGCGTCTATCAATTGTTGTAAAAAAAGCTCTCTTAATTTACTTTCCTCAATATTTTGTTCGGTATTATCCAGCATTTTATTAAATGTGCTGAACAAAATATCAAATTCATCCTTAAAATAGCGATTTTTAGGCAATTCCAAACGACTTGAAAAAATACCTGCTGAAACATTGTTACTGATTTTAATTAATTTCTCTACCGGAACTATTACCCAGTAATCCAATAAAAACAACATGAGTAAAATAAAAAACACTACAAACAAAGCACTTATACCAACAATTTTCGCTCCGGTAATTATGGCTTCGCGGTTATTATCATAATTCTGTCTCAACTCGTCACTGAGTCTCTGTTCATTGCTTAATTCTTGTTGCGCAGTGTTTATTCCTTGCTTCAAGGGTATCAATTCTTTATTTGATACAAGATCTGGATACCTTGATGATATTTCCGCAAGTTGTTTTTGCATTCGAACCTTATCGTATAACAGACTTACAACATATTGATTTCTGATATAAACTGAATTTTGATTATCTTGTAATTTCTGCGAATATAAATTGGTAAAAATAGTCAAAAATATTATAACCATTATCACTAAAAGGCAGAGCATGATGTAGATAATTTTTTTATTTAGTTTAAAATACATTTCTGCCTCCTATTGAACATCTACCAATTGCGGAAAGTAATCTGTTTTAGCCAAACCGTAATGAACAATGGTATAGTCTATTAATCCCATAATATTACGCATATTATTATCATGCAAGAGATGAACAGTCAATTGTTCGCCATAAGGCGGCCGATTAATATCGCGACTGAGTGCTCTTCCTACTCTGAAATAATCATAATTCACGTGAGAATTCATCTTTAATGCATGAGCTTCTATACTTTTTTCCAAAGAAGAATATGTCTTATATCGATAATCGGCATTTTCATCATCAAGCGGTTTCAAGCCATCATCGGTATACCACACCTCTTCCAAGTATAAAGAATGCGCCTGTCTTACTAATCTCGACGTTCCCCAATCTGTATATGCTGCAGCCGATGCAATCATAATAGAGGGAGGAAGAACATCTATGTTTGTGAGTAAGCCTTTCAGCAAAAGGGCTGTTCGAGTGTCCCCCTGCATACGAGTAAAGACATCATATTTTTTTGCTTTTTCTTCCAATATCCTTAAATCATCTGCGCTTAACTCCATATTGTTGGTATATTTATCATTAATATTTTCTATCAATGCCCTTTCTGCCGCAATTGCTTCATTAACCTTTAATACCAGCGGGAGTAATATACGTATAAATGTTCGGTGTTTCGCTTTATTTTCCGGAATTTCATTCCAATCCGTCGGCATATTTTTCAAATATATTCTCGGATACTTTCCGTAAGCTTCTCTATATTCATCAAAATGATACTTTCGAAAAAGCTTTTCAACTTCTGCAGTTGTGGCAGATTCAACAAAAATAGCTCCATCGCGTTTTTCTAACACCGGCTCGGCATATACATTACTTGCAAAAAAGATGCATAATAAAAATATTTCTACTATTTTTACCATTCTATTCTTTTAGCCTCACTTCCGTTATTTGAGGTAAATAGCGTTTAAATGTTTTTATTATAATATTTTGCAAAGTGTTTTGGGCGTACGGACATCCTGCACAATGTCCGGTAAACTGCACCTGCAGGACATCGTTTGATGGCATAAATATTATAATATCACCTTTATCACGGTTAAGTGTGGGACGTATAAGCGCATCGGCCAAAGCCTCGCATTTTTGTATTAAATTTTTGCATCCGCCACTTTGAGGTAAATTAAACGCCCCTTGCATACAATCATCTATGCAAGCAAGAGTAAGAGCTTTTATATCATCTTTATCATTTTTATCCGCATATTTGACCGAAATCATATTTTCAGTAAGCAAACAATATATTATTCCGTCAGTGGAAAAAATTTCGCGGATAAAATCGTTATCACAATTTTCCGAAGATATAAAGAGCATAGTATTTTTCACCAATACAGCATCTGACGGTAAATAAAAATTGATAATACACTTTTCTGCTAAATCTTCTGTCTTAATCAGCATTTTCGACTCCGGAAAGATTATCTCTGATTTTCAAAGCAGCGGAAATGCTGCGAAGTAAATAATAATTTTGCATCAATAAATGCGGAGGAGTAAATGAGCTGTCGGCTCTACCATTGCGAATTACATATGGTGAATATTCCGCAGCTTTTTTCAGAGAAGCACTCATTCTAGTCCAATCTTCATACAGGTTATTTTTAACAATTAAATTTTTATAATCTCTGCATAACGTATTACTTATTTGCCACATTGCAAAGGCATATCCCTTATGCATATAAAATAAGTCATCAGCACCTCTATCAAACCAAAAAGAAGCATTTTCCTGATGATACGCCTCACTATCCAAGGTCAGTTTTTGTAACTTTGCACTGATTTTTTTTAACAGCAAACGTAAATCATCAACATCAGGTTTATATATAACATCATGCATAAACTTGCGTAATTCGTTTCCTGCTTTGCGATACTGTGAGTTTGAAGAAGGGGCCAAATTAAATTTTCCTTTTCTGGACATTAGCCATATATTCGGAGCATAGCTAAGTAACTCATATGCGTTTTTTATTTCATTTTTTTGTTTATCTGTATTATATTTCATATACCTTAATGTACCTGTAATATCCTTAACAGCGGTAATAATACCTATTTGAAAATGCGGCATATTATCTAAAATGTATGCCGGAAATACAACAGGCAAATTTGGTGTCCACATTTTATCATCTACTTCGCGCTTGATTAAAAAAGACATTGCATCAGCTGTCATAAAAAACGGCGCAGAATCATTTTTATCAATTTTATATTGCGTTTGAATATCAATATTTTCAACTATTTTACTACCTAAAACATAGTAGAAAATCAAAAACATAGGAATCGTTGTTATTAGTATTTTCCAAGAATCGGACATTTTTTTTAGTAGTTTTTTTCCAAATTTATAAATTACCGTATTTTTCAGCTTATACTTTTTCACATTGTTAAACATTGTTACCGATATTTTCTTCCATTCTGCTTTTTGGATAAAAGAAAAAATATTATGTCCCGTATTTTTTATTTCAGACAATACAGAGGTTATTTTTTTTACTTTGATATTTTTTATTTTTTCCGTCAATTTTGCAAATTTTACATTACTAAATTTAACCATTTTTTCTCCTCATTATTTGCAGAATTTCACGATAATTTATTATTGACATCATTGTAGCTATAAACATAAAAAATGCAAGTGCTATGATTCCCAAAAAGCACAATACCGCAAACAAAGAAATTTTACGTTCGGTATAATCCGGATAGCAATATAAGATTATATTATTTACTACTAAAACAAATACCCCCATTAAAATAGAAGCTACAATAATTTTTCCCATTTTTTTTAATAATTTTATTGTAAAACTCCAAAAGCCCCGCTTTTTAAGACCCAATACGTATTGCAACAATGATACGAATGCAGAAATTGTAGTTGCCATTGCAATTCCGACGTGACCGTAATATCTCATTAACATAAGATTAAATATTAAATTTGTCACAAAAACGACTGCTCCGTATTTTACCGGAGTTACCGTGTCGCCTCTGGCAAAAAAATTCGGCATTAATGCTTTAGTCATTACATATACCGGTAACCCTATCGAATATGCAACTACTGCATTTGCGGTCATCAGTGCATCGGTTTGCGTAAATTTGCCATGCTGAAACAACAATTTTACTATCGGATCTGCTAAAACAATCAAAAGCACTGCTGCCGGAAAAGATAATAACAATCCATATTCCACCGCTCGATCCTGAGTATGGCGAGCATTATCCAAATCACCGGATTTTAAATATTTTGATAAAATAGGTAGCAATGCAACACTTATTGCAGCTCCCACAACTCCCAATGGCAATTGTTGTAATCTGTTTGCATAGTAAAGCCATGATATAGCTCCGGTTCCAACCAATGAAACCAAAATAGTGTCTACGACCATATTTATCTGATATATTCCTGCACCTATTACACCAGGGGCTATTCGCTTAAACAAAGTTTCAATCTCTGGATTCCGCATAATTTTAATTATATGCATATACGGATGAATTCTAACATCTATCTGTCTTAAAAAAACATTCAACCATAATATTTCAAGGAATCCGGCAACTGTTATCCCCAAAGCTATGCCATGGGCTGCTGTCGGCATAAAAGGAACAAAAACATAAGCAGAAAATATCATGGTAAGATTGAGAATTATCGGTGCTGCTGCCGGAGCGGCAAATTTTTCAAAAGAATTCAGTATTCCACCCTGAAAAGAAACAATGGAAATTAACAGCAAGAAAGGAAAGGTAATTCGACATAATTCGACTGCCAATTCAGATTTACCGGCATCGTTATAAAAACCCGGAGCCAAAATATCAACCACATACGGCATTCCGATTTCAAACAAAACCACAAAAAGTCCGACAATTACCACCAACACAGAAATTGCTTGTGCTGCAAAAAAAATCGATTTCTTCTTGCCTTCCGCCACCAATTTTTGCGAAAACAACGGGACAAATGCACTGGTAAATGCCCCTTCGGCAAACAAACTGCGAAATAAATTTGGCAATTTAAAGGCAACCACAAAAGCATCTGCCATAGCTGAAGCACCCAGCAAATTAGCCAACACCATATCTCGTAAAAAGCCGGTTATTCGACTAATAAAAGTCAAACCTCCAAAAGTAGCAACAGATTTAAATAAAGACATATTCTCCTCAGAAACATTATAATTATGTTTTGTTTTTACTATATTTTCCACAGATTGTATAACAAAATTGTTGTTTTTATAACAAATAAATACTATATCGTAAAAAAACTATTGACAAAACATTTTGTCTGTGTTATGTCTAAAGTAAGAATAAATTTTAAGGAAGAATAACATGAGTGATATGAGTAAAGATTTTACAGTAGGCGTGGTAACAAAATCTACGGGAATAACGGATAAAGCAGACATTCCGTTTGGGAAGTCTATGATGAATTCACTTGACCGCGGTTTTTCACCTATCACAAAATTGCAAGAAGTTGTAGTGGAAAGAATCCGAGAACAAGAAAATACCATGCAAATTGTGCGTGATAATTTCTTAAAAACTAGATAAAATTTTTCATTGTTTTACTCCTAAACTCCCCGCTAGGGGAGTTTTTTCATTTGGTAAAAGTTTAACAATATTTGTGTTAACACACAAAAAAATCCCTGTTGCCGACGTGCAAGCAGGGATTTTTTTACATTTGCGGAAAGATTTAAGCGTTTTCGGTTGTTTCCGAAGCAGCTTCTGCCTTTTCTGCTGCTTCAGCAGCAGCCTTTTCTGCAGCAACTCTTGCTAAATCTTTAGCCCCTTTAGCATTTACATCTCTGTCAACCAATTCAATAACAGCCATCGGGGCGCAGTCGCCATAGCGGAAACCGGCCTTCAAAACACGGGTATAACCACCGTTGCGTTCTTTATAACGTTCTGCCAAAGTAGAGAAAAGCTTGGAAACAACTTCATTGTTGCGCAAAAAAGCGGCTGCCAGACGGCGGCTGTTCAAATCACCTTTTTTAGCATAGGTAATCATATTATCGGCAAAAGTTCTTAATTCTTTCGCGCGAGTTAAA
>JAFUXW010000174.1 GCA_017477035.1 Alphaproteobacteria bacterium
AAATAATAGCGCACCCATTCAAAGCGTCTGCCAAGTACATCATCGCATACATTCCAGTCAATCGGAGTATAATCAATATCGTCTATTCCCTCCAATTTTTGTAATACTTCATCCATTCCTTTCTTTTCTTCTATACCTGGGATATCTGAAACTGCAGGGCTGACATAAACAGCTTCAATCAAGCCGTCTTTATTCATTGCCGAAATGTCAATTTCAAATCGGTCGGCATTGTCTATAAAATCTTTTAAACAGTGAATACTGTGCTCGGTCCATTGAATTGGTTCTGAGAAAGCTCGGACAGCTCTGCTTCGTCCTCTAAAACAATTCTCCATCCATTCACAAATTTCCTTATGTGTAGATTTTCCGCCTGAACGTTCGTAATAATAATGCAAGTTAGCATTCGGGTTTTTAGCAAAAGATAAAAGGCCTTTTTCTAAAGCATTATTTCCTTTTGTTATATAGTGATATAGTTTCATAATTCATTTCTCTTAATAACTGTTTTTCATTTTCAGATTTTTTTGATAAAACAATGTTTTCTACTGTCATTTGCCTTTCCTAATCAAAGAAATTTTATCATATTTAATAGATAGTGTCAATCATTAGCTTATATCATAAAAAGGAACCCGTCGGCTGAGTCGGCGGGTTTCTTTTACTGCATAAAATCTTATCATTAACGAGAGTAGTACTCGATGACCAGATTCGGTTCCATAACTGCCGGATAAGGAACATCGTCAAATTTAGGCACGAATGTATATTTAGCAGTTAATTTCTTGGTATCTACTTCCAGATATCCCGGAAAATCGCGAGTTTGCGATTCGATAGCAGCAGCTACAATCGTCAAATTCTTGGATTTTTCGCGAACTTCAATAACATCACCGGCTTTTACCATATAGGACGGAATATTAACTCTTTTTCCGTTAACGGTAATATGACCATGATTAACAAACTGACGTGCAGCGAATACTGTTGGAACAAACTTAGCTTTATATACCAAATTGTCCAAGCGCGACTCCAATAAACCGATTAAGTTTTCAGCGGCATCACCGGAACGACGAATAGCTTCGGCATAATATTTACCGAATTGCTTTTCGGAAATGTTACCATAATATGTCTTCAATTTTTGCTTAGCAATTAATTGTTCACCGTAATCGGTAACTTTTTTCTTTCTTTGACCATGTTGACCAGGGCCATAACTTCTTTTATTGAACGGGCTGTTAGCATCACCCCAAAGATTATCACCGTAACGACGGCTGTTTTTCTTTTTTGCAGAAACAATACTTTTCATTCAATCTTCCTTTTTTTATTATTAACATTATTGTCCCGATAGTTACGAACATAAATCCGCAACGAGATTATATGGACATTGCCACACAATCTGCCTTCTCGGAAGTAGGCGCAATATATATTACTTTTTGCCTAAATGCAAGCGTTTTTTATTCAAACGTTATTTTGATTTTTTTATCATAAAATTTACTGAGTTTTTGCAATGCACTGTATTGGATAAATTTACCCAGTTCCATACCTTCAATAATTCGGCTCGGTATATTGGTGGCAGTGGTAACATTTTTCAAGTATAAATGTTTTTCGTAGCGGATTTGCCATAAGGCGACGCC
>JAFUXW010000175.1 GCA_017477035.1 Alphaproteobacteria bacterium
ACCTCCTCTAATATCACTTCTCGCAAGTCATTTGTAAATCGTTCAATATTATGCGTTTGGCGAACATAATCAATTGCCGCTGAGGCTTTTTGCTCATAGAGTTCATCATTTTCCATCATTTCTTTTAATGGTTTAATAAACTTATCAACCATATCGAAACCATCTCCTTCAACAGCTCCGACAAACGTGCCAAAGCGTCCTGCCAGGTTTTCACGTTCCAAATCAGAAACCAAAACTGTACCATAAGATAAAGCTTCTAACCATGATATTGGAATTCCCTCCCAAACTGCGGTTGAAAGCAGTACTCTGGATTCTTTTATTAAACGTTTTTTATCATCTCCATCTACGTGCCCTACAAAATGCAAATTCTTAATAGAACCATCCATATATGGATCCAACATACGTCTATTGTCTTCTTGATGCCTGAAAAACTGCCCTAAAACAAAAAACTCATATTCCGGCATACGTTTAGCTACTTCACAAAACAGCCAGCATCGCTTTTGTGCCTCCAAACGTCCCAGAAAGATAACCTGTTTCTTCTTCTTTTTGATATCAAATTTAAAATCAAAATCCACATCAACAGGATTTGGCAAATATTGCACAGGTACCGTTTGAGGTAAATTATATAATTCCATTGCCAAAGGATTGAGACTATATCCCTGTGATATAAAAGATACTCTATTTTTCTTGGCCCACTCGTGCACTTTATCATAAATTTTTTGATTAAAGAAACAAGGATCTTTGATTGACTGCATTGTGTCAATAACATTATCCCATGCCGATTTCGGACGCGGATCTTGTATCCATAAGATCAACTTTTTATTCTCGTCTGTTTCGTGCTTTAACACAAAATCAGAAGTCAACTCGATTGATAAATAAATATCATAATTATGTTTTTGTAAAAATCTTTCTGCCAATTTTTTCTGCCTTGGCAGGCGATATAAATCAACATTATCGACATGAAACTTTTGCGGAAAGAATTTCCACTTGCTCTTACCGAGCAAAACATCTATTTGAATATCATCATTCGGAATATATTTGGCAATATATTTGCGTGCCAGAAAACCATAACCTCCGAACGCAGTTCCGGCTCCACCGAAAAACTCGTCTATAATCAATCCTACTTTTATTTTTGATTGCATTATTTTAGCTGTTAAGTCTGCATATTTTTTCCATTGTTTATCTGCATAGAAATATTTTTCCCAATTCCAAAATTGCAAAACATGCCCGATTTTTATTTTTTTCTTCAGCCATGGTTTTTTCTTACCGGTATAGTGAATGATACACGCTTCTTTTTGCCTATTCGGTTCTGCCATAATATTTTCTCTGGCAAAATTATAAATACTGTCAACCTGTTTAATTTTACCTTTACATACAATGTTGATGATATCTTGATCTTGGTATTTAATTTTATCCCATAACCCTTCAGTTGCCTCAATAAATTTTTTACATATACAGTCTTGACGCAATTTTTGCAAATTCATCAACAATACACCGGCATTAATATATATATCATCTGTCGACAGTCCGATTTCTGGCTTATAATTTTCTGATTTAATAAAAGCATCTTCCACGCCTGCCAGATAATAATCTGCTATATCGGTATCATAAAAAATATTTATATCCTTGTTGATTATCAAATCAGCATCAATATACAAAATCTTATCCAAATCCGGCAATAAGTCGGAAATCGCATAACGATAATATGTTTCAATTGATATATAATCAATATTCAACTTTAAAGATTTAAACAAATCAACCGGAACTTCTACCCTGCTTGCTTCAAAATTTTTGTACCTTGACTTAAGCTTATTCAAATATTTAATGCTATCCTCGGACAAATCAGAAGAAAAAATATAAAAGTGAAAATAATTTTCCCTATTATTTTCAAGCATTGAGGTGATGACTACAGCCACTTTTTCCACATAAGCATTATTTACGCAAAAAGCCACATTAATTTGTTTCATTTAAATATCCTCTCTACCTGATTACAAACTATTTGTCTGTTTCCAATTTTTCTTTAACTTTTTCGGTAATTTCCTGAGTTTCCGATTTTATTTCCGGTGTTTGTTTGTCTGTTATTACTATTCTGTCTTCCAAAACATCTAATAACTTATCTAAATCTGATGCTGCTCCATTCAAAGATGTATCATTTTCCTCTTCTCCTGATGTTTTCGGTTGTGCTAATTGGTTGAATAATTCCTCACCGCTTTTTTGCAGCATTTCTAAATTGCTATCTATCAATTCAAAAGGACTTTCTGTTGAATTAGGTGAATCACCACCTTCAGAAACATTCTTTTCATCTGATTTTTCTGATTTTTTACTCTTTCTATTTTTTGCTTTTTCTATATCAGATTTTGTCTTATCGTCTTCTGTTTCTACTTTATCCTTATTATCTTTATTTTCGTCTTCAGCTTTTTCCTTATCATCAGCAGAGCCAAAGCCAAGACTTTCGCTTTTCGCTTTAAATTGATCTATCCAACTTTGAGGTACCATTGCAATTAAAGGTTCAGCGCATTCGGCAGCCTCTTTAAAGTATTTTGATTCGGCAAATACCCCTTTCTTTGATTCTTCAGGTATTAAAGTTGTAAGCATCATTGCAACCAAAATAACAATTATAATTCCGCGCGCCGTGCCGAATACAAATCCCAAAATTCTATCCAAAGCGCTCAATTTGCTGGAGCGAATAACACTTGCTATTTTATCAACAGTCAGTATCCATACAACACAGAAAACAATCAGAATTATCATACCGGAAACAATACTCGCCAAAACCTTTGATGCAATATATTTTTGCATTACAGGATCCAACAGCGGCACCATATAAAATACTGCGGCCGCAGCCAAAATCCATCCGGCCAAAGATAACAACTCTTTGGTCATTCCTCTGGCTATTCCGACTAACGCCGAAACTCCGGTAATAATCAAAAACACTACATCTAAATTATTGAGCTGTTCCATTATTATACTCCTAATTAAACCAATTTATCAATCGCTGAACATGACCTATTTCATAGCACGATAAATCGTAGTTTTTCAGTCCTTTTTCTTTTTTATCTTTACCAAATGCCGGTGGAATTATTGCACCTGAAAATCCGAGTTTCTGAGCTTCTTTCAAACGCAGATTGCTTTGCGCCACTGCTCTGATTTCTCCGGATAGACCGATTTCTCCAAATGCCACCATATCAGCCGGTAGCGGTTTTTTAGTTAATGACGATATCACCGCCATAGCCACAGCCAAATCTGCGGCAGGTTCACTTATTTTCAACCCGCCGGCAATATTTAAATAGACATCATGAGCACTAAAATTCATACTGCAACGAGCTTCCAAAACTGCTAACACCATTGATAAACGATTAGAATCCCATCCGACTACTGCTCTTTTTGGGGTAGAATACCCGCTTGGGCTGACCAATGCTTGAATTTCTACCAAAAGAGGACGTGAACCTTCAATACCGGCAAAAACGCACGAACCGGATATATTTCCCTGTCTTTCTGCCAAAAACAGTGCTGAAGGATTTTCAACCTCTACTAAACCTTTATCCTGCATTTCAAAAACACCGATTTCGTCCGTAGCTCCG
>JAFUXW010000176.1 GCA_017477035.1 Alphaproteobacteria bacterium
AGTAATATCCTTCTTTTTTAGTCAAATCTTCGAGCAAGCCTTCACCATGATTCATTATGATGTCGAAATTTTTCTCCAATGCGGCTTTTTCATCTTCCTTCAGCGACTTATTATTAAGTTTATTTTGTAGACCTTCAATACCGACAGCCGTAAGTTCCGGCGTTAACAAATCATACCATACATTATCGCCATTTTGCTTATCTTGTTCCTTAAGAGCGGCATCCAGTACCTTGTCAACTATGGCTAATTTATATGCTTCGGTATCTTTCTCGGCAATTTTAGAGCGTCCTTGATTCACAAGTTCATAACCGGCGGCTAAGTCATCTGTCGAAACATTAGATGTAAAGTGTTGTGTTTCGTCATCACTTAAACCGCTCAATATATCACGTTCACGCAGAAGAACCGTATATGCATTAATAGCCTTTTGCGCTTCATCTTCATTAATTAATTTTCTCTCAGCCAAAATTGCCAATTCAATCCGATACATGGCGGATTCATTATCAAAATTATCATGAGAACGAACACGAACTTCTTCAAGAACAACCTGATTAGGCATCGGTTGTGGTTGTGGCTCCGGCTCAGGCTCCGGCATCGGTTGTGGTTCTGGTATCGGCTGAGGCTCCGGTTGAGACTCAACAATAGCTTTTAAATATTCATTTTCAACGCGATGATAACGATTACGGAAAGCTTCATCAAAAGTATAAGTAAAACCACCGAACATTTCGGTTTGCGATTTTCTGCCATTTTCCAAATCATTATTTAAAAAACGCTCAATATCAGCATTAATCTGTTCTTTTTCTTGCGGATTACGGCGTATATATTCTTCCTTGGCTGCAATGAAACGATTTACTTCATCATCGTTAACCTGTCCGGTTTCATAAAGAGCTTCGCCCATTTCGTGAAACATACCGAATAAATCATCCTGAGTTAAATCACCTTCAAAACTTTTAAAAACATTAAAGATAGAACTTTGTTCTACCGGCGATATTTTAGAAACATCATCAATACCGAATCTTTCTTTGATAAACTCGGCAAAACGAGGATTATTTGCAGCTTCATCAAAACTGTTATATTTAGCCATTGGCGTTCTCCTAAATTAGTCAATATACTTGATTATGTCTCAAAAATAGACAAAAGTCAAGTTTTTTATTATGCTAAAAAATAGGATACTCTAAAAAATAATTGCTTAGCTATGAATTTCTGCCGTTAGGAAATATTCTGTGTGTGTAGTTGTATAAAGCTCGCTGGCGCTCAAAAAACTTTTCTCCGCTATCTATGCAATCAGAACAAATCGGCGGTAAACCATATTGCTGTTTTGCTACCAAGCGAATTCGTGTTATATCGCTAAAATCTCCATCCATTCTTTGCTGCATAATGCAACCGTCATTGGTGCAATGCGAGCCAAGTTGCTCTGACGTATTTACCCTACCCTCGTGTGTCAATCCAATCAGATGACCGAACTCGTGCATTACTACGGTTTTGAATCCTTCAACATCAAACCGATTATTTCCATCTACAAATCGTGCGGTTGATATAATTGAAAAAGCGTTTTCTTTGGAAACGCCCAAACAAAAATTAAGTCCGTCTGCATATAAATCATGTTTTGTCACTAAAATAGACCATTGCGGAATTTTTTTGCAATATGGATCAGAACTCAGGTCTTCCCATAGCTGATTTATAGAAATTTGCCCTCTGGTTTGCCATCTGCCTTGCTCCATCGCTTTAAGTTTAGCTCTGCCGATATACCACTCAACACTTTCCCACGGCTCAAGCAAAACATTACCATTTGGTAAATTTTTTTTGGCTTTTTCACTTTGCCAATTGCCTAAAGTTTTAATCGGATAATTTCCCTTATATTGTGGAAAACAATCCATCATCTGACCTACCGCATTTTCTATATGCGGCCTGAGCGACTCCATTCCTTTTTCATATAATATGAATATATTTCTAATCATCCGATTTCCTCTTCAGGGATAAAGTAACATATTCGACAAATCTTGTAAAGAAAAAAGGTGGAAAAAAGTCGGCAAAAATACAAGGGTTACTTATATTTCGCAAACTAATTCTCCACCTCTCTGACAGGAAAGCTCGTTGAGCGTCCTGTCTTATGCACTTACGCTCTCTGGTTCTTTTTTACAGAATGTAGAACCTATAGCAACAAATGCTATAAATAAGAGAGCCACGACAGCCAGCATATCTGCCAGCATAGAAACAAAATTATCCATAACATAAATATTTAGAGTTTTCGTCTATAATTTAACTATTTTTTTAATTCTTGTCAATACCTATTTTGCATTTTTTTGCAAATTATTTTGCTCATCTTTTATTTTTTGCACTTCGGCACGCGCTAAGGCATCGCAACGCTCGTTTTCAGCGTGTCCGGCGTGCCCTTTAACCCAAATCCAACGAATTTCATGTTTTTGCGTCAATTCATCAAGTTTTTGCCAAAAATCAATATTTTTTACGCCCTGCTTTTTATTAGCCGTCCGCCAACCGTTTTGTTTCCAATTCGGCATCCACTCGGTAATACCGCTCATCACATATTTACTGTCTGTATAAAGTGATATATTGCACACTGTTTTCAAAGCGCTCAAAGCCTCAATAACAGCCATCAATTCCATTCGGTTATTAGTTGTATTTTCTTCTCCGCCGGAAAGTTCTTTTTCTATATCTTTATAGCGAAGTATAGCACCCCATCCGCCTGCTCCCGGATTTCCAGAACATGCGCCATCGGTAAATATTTCAACTCTTGCTACCATCTAAAAGTCCTTTAAAAACTCACTGAAAAATTCGTTAATCATTAAATCGGTATTATCTTCCGCACGCAAAGTCTTGGCCACAAATGAACGCAAGTTGTTTTTAGCTCCGTAAAACCTGAACGAACGTGGCATTGCACTATCGGCTCCGATTACCCCGTTAATCAACAAATCATCGTCAATGTATTCGGATAACATTATTTCAACACGGGCAAACTTCAATATTCCGCGCGGAGGCAAGCGCATTTCCGGCTTAGTAATCAGATTGATATGCCCTTCCATTCCCGAAAAATTGGCCATCATGTTATATTCACCAAAACGAACCCGATTATATTCTCCTCCGGTATTTTCGGTAGTGCAAGTAAAATACAACTCGCGTGCGATAACATTGCTATCGTTGGCACATTGCACATCAAAGCTGATTTTAACATATTTTTGTGGCGGAGTATCTATGGTGCGCGGATACAAAATATCCTCATCATCATTTTCCAATACTTCCAATTTTTTATTTTCAAACGAAAGGTCAACGTTAGGTTGCGGCCTGCGCCCGAACATACCGGCAATCACCGCATACGGCGCCGGCACGTTATTGGAACCGGAGCGAATATAAATATTATTGCCGATAGTAGTCATCAGCGGGGCAATTTCTGAACGAGGAATATAGGTAGCCAAATAACCGTCACCATTTTCATCAACTGAAATAATATGATTGCGAACTTTGTTATGGCTCGGAATGGTGCAACCGGAAATAGCACTTTCCACCCAACTCATAAAACGATGCACATTTTGTACTTTAATCTTGGCTTTTGCCACATCGCCGACATCCATATCACGTGAACATTCAACGCCCCAAACGATAACTCCGCCTTCCGAATTACCGAAGCCGGATATACATTTTGCCAAATTACGTCTGTCATCAGGACTTAAAGACCACCCGTGTTTTCCGGTAGAATTTGCCTGTTTAAAATCCATGAACAACTCTTCTGTCTGATGATCTCTTATAAATTCATCAAGTGCATCTTCCCCGAAATAAACCAACTTTTGAAAAATATCTTCGGCACGCGACATAAGCACCTCCTTTGTTTATTTCACCATTTTTTCCACATCTTCATAGCTCGGGTATTTTTCCAAATTACCTAAAAGCGTATATGTCGGTTTACTGTTAAAAATATACTGAGCAGCTTTCATAACGTCATCTTTACCGACTTTTTCTATTTTTTCCACGATTTCTTCCATTGGAATGTTGCGATTATGACACAATTGATGGCGTGCTATTACTTCAGCGGTGGAAGAAGAACTTTCGAGTGCCATTAAAATATTAGCCTTCATCTGAACTTTTACTCTGCTCAGTTCTTTATCACTAACTTGCTCATTTATAATTTTTTTGATTTCGTCAGCAACAACAGGCATATAGTTTTTAATTTCTTCCTCGTTCAATCCGGCATAAACCCCGAATATACCACTTTGAGTGTGTGAATTGGTAAAGCTGTAGACCGTATATACAAGCCCTCTTTTTTCTCTGATTTCCTGATATAATCGTGATGACATACCACCACCCAAAATTGAAGACATAACGGCAACCGGATAATATAAATCGTGATGATAATCAACTCCGTTAAATCCCAACAAAACCTGTGCCTGTTCTGTATCACGAATTTTTATAAACTCACCTCCGGTATATATTTGTTTTTCTCTTATATATGATGTTTTTTCTCTCAGATTTATCATACGAGATTCTACCATCTTTACAAAATCATCATGTTTTAGGTTTCCTACTGCCGCTACCACCATATTTTCAGCGGCATAATTACTGCTCATATATTTACGTAATTTATCGGCATTAAAAGAACGAACCAAATCAGCTGTTCCTAAAATACTGCGTCCAATCGCCTGATTGGAATATGCGGTTTCATTGAAATAATCAAATACTATATCACTAGGATCATCATTGGTTTGCTTGATTTCTTGCACGACCACTTCTTTTTCTTTGGTCATTTCTTGTTCATCAAATGTCGGAGCCATAATAAAATCGGCTAAAACATCCAATGCCAATTCCAAATCATTTTTCAGCATTTTGGCATAAAACACCGTAAATTCACGAGAAGTATAAGCATTAGTGTTACCGCCTACATTTTCAATATCTTCTGATATCTGCAAAGAATTACGTTTTTGAGTTCCTTTAAACACCATATGCTCTACAAAATGAGATATTCCGTTAACATCTGTTGTTTCATACGCACTTCCCGTATTAGTCCAAATACCCAAAGAAACTGTTTCTGTCTGCGGTCTTTCCACCGTTGCCACACGTAAACCGTTTTTCAAAGTAGTCAAATTAACTTGCATTAAAATCTTCTCCGTACTTAAAAAATAAATTTGACAGTATTATATGTCGGATATACTATAAATCAACATAAATCTTTAGTTTTTAGGAGTATATTATGGAGAAAAAGCCTAATTTTGCGGTTGTGCTGTCAGGATGCGGAAGAGCCGACGGATCGGAAATTCATGAATCTGTATGTGCCTTACTATGCTTGGAAAATATGGGGTGCACCTATCAATGTTTTGCCCCTGACATAAAACAAACTGCGGTTATTGACCATATCAATAATCAACCGATGAGTGAAGAACGTAATGTATTGATTGAAGCGGCGCGCATTGCCCGCGGAAATATTAAAGACATAAAAGAATTTAACCCTGATGAATTTGATGGTATAATATTCCCAGGAGGAATGGGGGCCGTTACCAATTGGTGTGATTTTGCGCAAAAAGGCACGGAATGCACAGTAAACACGAGTATTTATTCGGTAATCCGGCAATGTTATGATAAAAAACTTGTAATTGGTGCAATGTGTATTGCCCCTGTGCTTATTGCTCTGGTTTTGGCCGATAAAAAGGTTCATTTTACCCTAGGTGCAGGAGGAGCTACTGCGAAAAAACTCGAAGCTCTGGGAGCTGTTCATGAAGAAGTGGGAGTAACCGATGTTTGTATTGATCGCATCAATAAAATATGCACAACTCCAGCATATATGCTTGCTACCAACATGATAGATGTATGCCAAGGTGCACAAAATATGATAGGAGCTATGTGTCAATTAATTAAGGGATAAAAACTTATACAACGCTTGCAATCCGCAAATTTTGTTTTATTCTGTCTGCATTGATAACAAATAAGAGGATTGTAATATGAAAGTCAGAACCAGATTTGC
>JAFUXW010000177.1 GCA_017477035.1 Alphaproteobacteria bacterium
AAATCCTAATGAGGTTGATTATCCGGTTCCGGGTAATGATGATGCTATCCGTGCCATCCAATTTTATTGCGATATGGTATCAGGTGCCATTTTGGACGGTGTTCAAGCAGAAATGGCTGCAAAAGGTTTGGAAGTAAGCGATGCTTCCGAGAGTGTTGAAGCGGCTCCGAAGAAAAGAGCTCCGCGCAAAACCAAAGCCGCTAAAGCCGAAGAAGCCGAAGCAAGTGCAGAATAATTCTGCTCAGCTTGATGTGAATTGAAACAGGCGCGGTCATAAAAATTATTGCACCGCGCCGATTTTGAATAAATAAAAGTTTTATAAAGGAATTTTAAAATGGCAGATATTACAGCCGCTATGGTAAAAGAATTAAGAGAAAGCACCGGAGCCGGTATGCTTGATTGCAAAAAGGCTCTGGTTGAAGCAAACGGAAATATGGAACAAGCTGTTGACTGGTTGCGTAAAAAAGGCTTAGCTTCGGCTGCCAAAAAATCCAGCCGTATTGCTGCCGAAGGTTTGGTTGCGGTTACGGTTAAAGGTAACAAAGGCGCAGCTGTTGAAGTTAACTCCGAAACCGATTTCGTAGCTAAAAATGATATTTTCCAAGCATACGTTGCTGATGTTGTTGAAGCTGCTTTGGACGCAAACAGCGATATTGAAGCTCTTAAAAATACAAAAGATGCTACAAGTGGTAAAACATTCGGGGAACGTTTAACCGATATGGTCGCTCGTATTGGCGAAAATATGAACTTGCGCCGCACCAAAGTTATTTCGGTTAATAACGGTTTGATTTGTTCATATGTTCATAACGTTGCTCGTGACAACTTGGGTAAAATCGGTGTATTGGTTGCTTTGGAATCGACCGCCGATAAAGCTCAATTAGCTGATTTAGGCAAACATATTGCCATGCACATTGCCGCCAACGCTCCGATTGCTTTAAATATTGCCGGTGTTGATGCTTCTGCTGTTGAGCATGAAAAAGAGATTTTCCGTGAACAAGCTGCAGCTTCAGGAAAACCAGCTAATATCATTGAAAAAATGATTGAAGGGCGTATCCGCAAATTCTATGAAGAAGTAGTTCTGGAA
Organism: Alphaproteobacteria bacterium; assembly: GCA_017477035.1. Lineage (GTDB taxonomy): Bacteria > Pseudomonadota > Alphaproteobacteria > RF32 > CAG-239 > RUG410. Next base: position 1,085 of record JAFUXW010000177.1, read on the forward strand.
GAACAATCTTATGTTATGGATCCGGATAAAAAAGTTAAGGATGTGGTTGCCGATAAAGCTAAAGAATGTGGCACTGATATTAAAATCAGCGATTATGTATTCTTCAAATTGGGTGATGGCTTGCAAAAGAAAGAGGAAGATTTTGCCGCCGAAGTTAATGCCCAGTTAGCAAAATAATCACTAACTCATATGAACAAAGGCGCTTCTTTTTTTATTTTGGAGAAGTGCCTTTGTTTTTTTTTCAAAAGGCTGATATAAATGGAAAAAGAATTAGAACAAAAAGAAATGAAAACAATATTTAATTGTTGGAGTGATGCCATCAAACGTTTTGTTGATATCAACGGACGCACAACGCGTTATGAATTTTGGGCTTTTCAAACCGTCAGCCTACTTATCTTTATATTAGCGGCGTTAATTGGCTTTTGCTTCGATTTATATAAAGTTGTTTTTGAAATTTATGCCTTATATTTTTTAGTTCCGGCGACCACAATCAGCATCCGCCGCCTGCATGACATGGGATTATCAGGAAAATGGGCAATTCCTGCTGTCATCCTTGCTGTAATTATGCTTATTTCTTGGGAAACAGACACTGACTTTACTTTTCTTCCGCTTTTTTTGTTATTATGCTATATAAGCTATTTATATCAAATATTGAGTAATGATGGGGAAAAAGAAGATAACATCTATGGCAGAAAAGTTGCAGAACCTGATATATACAATCAGGACAGTAAAGTATTTATCGTTTTTATGGCTCTTTTTATGTCTGTTCTGTGGATATTTTTTCTAATAAGAGCTTTATCGTAAATCATCAATCATATTTGTTTTTCTATATATTTTCGCCGTATTCGTAACAATTGGTAACATATTGTTAAAAGCATTTAAACAAATTCTATGATATATAATATCATATAAGTTTGTAATCAGCTAAATTAATAAAGGATTTTTCATGAACAATATAGTTAGAGTTGCCGTTATCGGCGCCGGTATGATGGGCAAAAACCATTTAAGAACGTATAAAACCATGCAAGGAGTTGAACTGGTCTGAGTTTATGATGTTTTTCCGGAAGCGGCAAAAACAGCAGCTGAAATGTTTGGTATTAAGGCATTTTCTTCAATGGAAGAAGTTGCCGCCACTGTTGACGCCGTAAGTGTGGTTACTACTTCTGTTACTCACGCTGATGTAGGTGAATTTTTTATGAATAAAGGAATTCACTGTATGATGGAAAAACCTCTTGCCACCACCGAAGAAGGCTGTATGCGTCTTATCAATGCTGCAAAAAATAATAATGTTGTATTAATGGTCGGTCATATTGAACGCTTTAATCCGGCTGTTGAACAGATGGGCAAGCTGTTATCCGATACTTCTAAAATTCGCTCGCTGACAGCACAAAGAATGTCTGCCGCCAGTGGACGTATTACTGACGTAGATGTAGCTATGGATTTGATGATTCACGATGTGGAAGTCATTCAATCTTTGGTAAAATCTCCGGTGATAAATGTGCAAACTGCCTCGGTTAAAACCCAAGAAAGCCCGCAGGGTAAAGATTATATCACTGCTTTATTGGAGTTTGCCAATGGAGCGACTGCAAACATTACTGCCAGCCGTATCACTCAATCGAGAGTTCGCACTTTAACGGTTACCACAGATACCAACTATATTGATATGGACTTCATCAATCAAAGCATTAACGTTCATACTCAAGGTCGTATGCCGTATGTTAATCAGGAAGAAATTCCCGAATGGATGAATTATGGTCTGAAAGGCAGTGTAGAACAGTTATTCATTCCAACAAATCAGCCTTTATTGGCAGAATTAAATCACTTCATTAAGTGTGTAAACGGTGAAGCCACACCGCGTGTTAACGGCGAACAAGCTTTAGATGCTTTACGGGTAATTTGGGAGGTTGAAGAGAAACTAGGTTTTTTAAACAACTCTCAAGCAGAAAAAAATAGCAAGAAAAAAGCCGCTTAAACTGCACCTTAAAATTGTAACATAAACTCCGTTTATAAAAGCGGAGCTTTTTGTTATTACAAAACGAATATTTTGTTTATTAGAAACCATTTGACATTTTTTTATATTGCTTTTAATTTACGGACAAAAGGGATGATAATATGCGTTATAAAATTACCGTAGAATATGATGGCACTAATCTGGTCGGGTGGCAAAAACAAAGAGAAGGTCCAAGCGTTCAAGAGTTTTTGGAAAGAGCTGTTATGGGATTTTCTCACCAACAGGTTGAAGTTTTTGGAGCCGGCAGAACCGATGCCGGAGTGCATGCTTTGGCTCAAGTTGCGCATTTTGATTTCGATGGAGATTTGAGTGAATACAAAATGCAGGAAAGTTTAAATGCTCTGCTACGAGAACTGCAGGCTCCGGTTGCCGTATGGAAAACAGAAAAAGTATCCGATGATTTTCACGCCCGCTTTTCAGCCAAAGGACGTGGTTATATCTATCGCATATTAAACCGTCGTGGAGCAAGTCCTTTGCTCGTCAATCGGGTTTGGTTAGTCACCTATCCTTTAGATATTGAAAAAATGCGACAGGGTGCAAAATATTTGCTCGGCAACCACGATTTCAGCTCTTTTCGAGGCTCAGGATGTCAGGCACTTTCTCCGATTAAAACATTGGATAAATTAGATATTGAAAAAATCGGCGATGAAGTAATTTTCACCGTTGAAGCACGTTCCTTTATTTATCATCAGGTGCGTAATATGGTAGGAACTTTAATGCAAGTCGGTAATGGAGGTTTGATTCCTACAGATATAAAGCGTATTTTAGAAGCAAAAGACCGCAAACAAGCAGGTATTAGCGCTCCTGCCTATGGGTTGTATTTAAATAAAGTAGTATATTAAACTTATAAAAACTCTTGCTTAAGATTTATATTTCATATAACTTTGTTTAAAAAGAAAAGGATAGAATATGATAGCAAAATTACGCGGAATTATAGATACGGTCGGCGAAGATTTTTGTGTTATTGACGTAAACGGCGTCGGCTATTTAGTATCAGCTTCAGCAAAAACCCTTGGTAAATTAAAAATCGGAAGTGAGGCAACTCTTTTGACTGTAATGACAGTTCGTGAAGATGATATTTCATTATTCGGATTTTCCGATGCTTGGGAAAAAGAATGGTTCGGTACATTAACAAAAGTTCAGGGTGTTGGTGCTAAAGTTTGCTTGAGTATCTTGTCTGTGTTGACACCGGCTCAATTGGCGCAAGCTATAGGAGCTCAAGACAAAACATCGTTTTGCCGTGCTAATGGCGTAGGTCCCAAGCTGGCAGCACGCATTGTTACAGAATTAAAAGATAAAATCGTGACAATCCCTGTCAATTCAAACAACATTGAAACATTAAATTCCGATGTAAACGGGGTAGAAACATTTTCGCCGAAACAAGAAAACATAGATTACTCAAAAAGTGAAGATGTGACATCTGCTCTGGTTAATTTAGGATATCAGAGGATTGATGCCTACCGCGTTGCGGTTAAAGTGCTTGCAGATAATTCTGAAGCCAATTTAGCCACTCTTATCAGATTGTCATTGAAAGAGTTTGCCAATAAGGATATTTAATCATGAAAGATGATAGCAGAATAGTAAGCCCTCAAGTTCAGCCGGAAGATGAGCAAATCGGCAACAATCCGGTAAGTTTGCGTCCTAATTCGCTCGATGATTTTGTCGGGCAACGTGAAGTATGTGAAAATTTAAAAGTATTTATCGCTGCAGCCAAACAACGTGGTGAAGCTTTAGACCACGTATTGTTATTCGGTCCTCCGGGGTTAGGAAAAACCACGCTTTCTTCTATTGTTGCCAAAGAATTAGGAGTTGGTTTTCACGCAACTTCGGCGCCGATGATATCAAAATCAGGGGATTTAGCAGCTATTTTGACCAATTTAGAGCGCAACGATGTGCTTTTTATTGATGAGATTCATCGCTTAAATCCGGCAATTGAAGAAGTTTTATATTCGGCTATGGAAGACTTTCAGCTTGATATAATTATCGGCGAAGGTCCATCTGCTCGCTCTGTACGTATTGACTTACAACCATTTACATTGGTAGGAGCTACAACTCGTTCCGGATTATTATCAACGCCTTTACGCGAAAGATTTGGAATACCTTTGCGATTAGATTTTTATTCACATGAAGATTTACAAAAAATTGTATTGCGCGGAGCTAAATTACTTAATATTGAAATTTCACAAGACGGAGCTCTGGAAATTGCCAAACGTTCACGCGGAACACCGAGAATCGCCGGCAGATTATTGCGCCGTGTGCGTGATTTCGGAGCTGTTTCCGATAAAAAAATTATTGATTCTAAAATCTCCGACATGGCATTGAAGCGTTTAGATGTTGATGATTTCGGTTTAGATAATTTTGATAGACGATACCTGAACTGTATTATCAACAATTATGGGGGAGGGCCTGTTGGCGCCGATACTTTGGCAGCCGCTCTTTCCGAAGAACGCGATACCATTGAAGAAGTTGTTGAGCCGTTTTTATTGAAATTAGGATTTTTACAACGCACCCCTCGCGGTCGCATTATATCGCAATTAGGCTATAAATATTTAGGAATTAAAATACCTAAAAAACCTAGTAGACAATATGATTTATTAGATGGAGATTTAAATGACTGACAATGTGAAACCGGCAAAAGGCATAATTGAAAACAAAACTTTTTTTTATCCAATTCGCGTATATTATGAAGATACCGATGCCGGTGGAATTGTTTATTATGCCAATTATCTTAAATTTTCAGAAAGAGCAAGAACAGAATTTTTGCGTTGCTTAGGAATTAATCAACAACAACATTTGCAACAAAGCAAATGCGGCTTTGTGGTTCGTTCTTGCAATATTGATTATTTTTCTTCTGCTGTTTTGGATGATGAGTTAGTCGTAAGCTGTAAAATAAGTGAGCTGGGGGCTGCATTTGCTGTCTTGCATCAGGAAATACGCCGTGGTGATGACTTACTGAGTTCTCTTGAGGTTAAAGTAATCTACTTAAATATAGAAACCCATCGCCCTACTCGCATTCCGGATAATTTTGTAGAAAAATTCAAAAATTTCGGCGCTTGATTTTTATTCTGGAAAGCAATACTGCAAACAATAATATCAAGCAACTCATCGTGAGCGGAATATAGTTCCCGCAAAAACCAAATAAAGTTTTCCGCGCCTCATCCGGTTTTATCATAGCATCAAGGAAACCACGTTCATTCAGCGGGATTTGCGCCGTGATTTCCCCGTATGGATTTATAACTGCACTAATTCCACTGTTAGCACTTCTTACTATGGAAATACCTTCTTCTACAGCTCGCATTTGAGCTGCTACCAAATGCTGATAAGGACCTGCGCTTACACCATACCAACCATCATTTGTCAGGACAACTGCCCACTTAGGTTTATTGTCTTTACGAATAATTTCGTCAGAAAAAATAATCTCATAACAAATTAAAGGAGCAAACTCCGGATACCTGTCAATCTTTATCGTTTCATATTGTATACCGCGACCAAATTCTGAAATGGTATTGGCTACCGGTTTTATCCATTCCGGTAAATATTGGCGCAAAGGAATATACTCGCCAAAAGGGACAAGGTGGCTTTTATCATATACAGCAACTACTGAACCGCTACGATTTATTACTCCTAATGAATTGAATGGCTTATATTTATTGCCATCAGGTTCATAGCGAACAAAGCCGCTTATTAGATAACCATATCGCGGGGCCGATGAGCGAATTCTACGAACTTTATCTAAGTCATAAGTTAAATCATACGGAACAGCTGTTTCTCCCCATAAGGTAAAATCAATATGGGTACTATCTAAGCCGTGACTTAAATCAATATACTCTTTCAAATTTTGCTCCAAGGCTTCTTTATCCCACTTTAAAGATTGCGGAATACTAGGCTGCACCAATCGTACCATAATTGCCTTACCATGACTGATTTTAGGGCGGTGTGCTATAACAAATGCACCATGTTCCCATAATACAACCAAGGCTAATGGAGCTAAAAAAGAAAGTGCCAGTGTCTTATAATTAGCTTTATTCAACAACAGCGCCGGCCACGCAAAAATAATAACAGCAATCAGAGAAAGACCATATGTCCCCCACCAAACCATTGTTTGTAACAAGTTAGGACTTAAAGCCAAAACCGAACTGACAGGATTCCACGGAAAACCGGTTAAAAAGAACCCACGAAACCACTCACTTAAACACCAACCTGATGCAAGTAATAGAATTTTTAAAAATATAGATTTAGAAAATTTGGTCAGCATGAATGGAAATATGGTAAATATACCAAAAAAAGCTCCATTTAACACTAAAGTTATAGGATAAAGCCAACCTGTACGCTCAATATCTACCAACAAGGCATTACCAATCCAATAAAATCCCACAGCAAAATAACCAAAACCAAACCAATACCCTATTGCTGCCAAGCTACACAACTTATCTTTTTGTGCACAAATATAAACCCCTACCGAAAGGGCTATAAAAGCAGCCCAAAGTTGATAAAAAGGAGGTAATGCCGTTGCCAGCAACATCCCGCAAAGAAAAGCTGAAAATTTATGATATTTTGCTGTAAATGCAAGAACATTTCGTATACTGATTTTTAATATCTGTTTTTGCATTTAATCCTCATCTTGATACGGATTGGCAATTCCCATATTTTGTAAAATTGCTTTTTCTAAACTTTCCATATATTCAGCGTCTTCGTTTTCAATATGATCGAATCCCAAAATATGCAGAAAGCCATGCGTTAACAAATGGCAAAAATGTGCATATAAAGTTATGTTTTCAATATCTGCCTCTTTTTGCATAGTTTCATAAGATATTATTATATTTCCTAAATCGATTTCATCAAATACTTCATCATACATATTAAATTCAACAAAATCCATATTGGCAAAAGTTAATACATTTGTAGGTTTATCTATATTTCTAAAATCCCGATTCAACTGATGAACGTGGTCGTCATTACTCAAACAAATATTAATTACAAGAGGTTTTTTACAATATTTCAATAATTCAATATCCGCATTTTTCTGCACATACTCAAAAGTTATTGTTTTAACTTTTTGAGCAACCTCTAGTATATCCGGTATTGCAGATTGCCACTGAATTTCCTCAATATCTATATTCAAATCTACTCGTAACATTTTTACTTTTCATATTCGTTCGGAAATTTTTTACTTTTTTCTTCATAAGCCTGAACTATTTTGGCAACCAAACCATGGCGAACAACGTCGGCAGAAGTAAACGTTACTGAAGAAATATTATCGACATTGCGCAAGGTATCAAGAGCATCGCGCAAACCGGAGATAACTCCGCGTGGCAAGTCTACCTGACTTAAATCTCCATTCACAACCATTCGCGAATTTTCACCCAAACGCGTTAAAAACATTTTCATTTGCATCGGGGTGGTATTTTGAGCCTCGTCCAAAATCACGAAAGAATTAGAAAGCGTGCGTCCGCGCATAAATGCTAACGGGGCAATTTCAATTTCACCCAAGGCAAGTTTTTTATCAACTTGCTCTGCCGGCAACATCTCATATAAAGCATCATATAACGGGCGCAAATATGGATCAACTTTTTCTTTCA
>JAFUXW010000178.1 GCA_017477035.1 Alphaproteobacteria bacterium
ACATGCTAAAAACGGCGGTATCAGCTACAGTTATACCTTTGAAAAGAAATATGACTATCCTGAATATTTGGGAGCGGCGCATGCCATAGACTGTTATTATATGTTCGGTACCTTTGACGGAATTGATGTTAAGGGCACCAAAGAAGAAGTAGATTTAGCTTTGGAATTTCAAAAGATGATTGCCAATTTTGCAAAAACCGGTAATCCGTCTACCGAAAAATATAACTGGCCGGTTTACAATAATGAAACACGTCAAAAGATGATGATTGGTGATAATATGCGGGTTGAAAACAATCCGCAGAAAGAACGTGTGGATGCGGCTTTAAAAATGATGAAAAGCGGCAATCGGTTCCGCTACGTTAATGCATTTGCCGAACAGTTGCCGGTCGTTGCGGAGCAGTATCCGGAAATCTATAAACACTATATAGACAGTGTATTAGCAGAAAAACAAAAAGTGATAGAAGACATTGAAAGTAAAGAGAATATTCACTAAATGTGTTAAGTGAATGTTGTCTTCTGTGACAAATTTAAAGCGTCCCCTTTGAAGAAAATTCTTTTGAGGGGATGTTTTTATATTGCTTCAATTTTGTCTTTCACAGGAGATTTCGTAGAACATCCGCTCTCCCGAAAATTTGATTTTCTTCTCTTAAAGTACGTAATTCACGTTTTATCAGATTAATATCCCAAGCCGAATATTTTTTTGTATGCGTAACAAGCTCTTTTACTTCATCAAAAGTTTTAAGCCAATGATATAAAGTTGATTTAGCTATTCCATATTTAATTTGAATGTCTTTAGGAGATTGATATTTTTTATATTCAGCAACAATTTTATATTTTTGTTCTATCGAATACCTCTTCATACACACCTCTATGATAAAATAATGCTCATATCGCTTTAATTAGATCATTAAAAAATGAAATGCAAATTCCTTATGTGGAACAGAATCAAAAAAACAAATTAAGACAGTTGGCACAACAAAATAATCGCGAATTTAAAAAGCTTCTGCATGATAAAGCTTAATTTCCGCATGATGTAGGGCATATACAAGTAGTTTTCCTTTTATTAGAGTAGAAGTGTAAATTTCTAATTTTAGCTGAAAGGAAAAAAACAATGACAGAATTTACAAGAGAACTTATGTATGGCAAACGTCCGGTGCGCCGTACTGACCCTAAACCCGGACAAAGTGAATGGCGCGAGAATAAAAACAACCGATGCTCCAGTTGTTTTTACCGCAAGCGGCGTAGTTTTGTTAATAAGTAAAGGCGGTGTTAACCGACTGTAACGAATTTACAAAACAAGTGACCGAAGCGTAGTTAATGATTGCAAACATAGTGTAGCAAGAATTTACGGAGCAAGAATTATTTGGACCCACGTGGTGCAAGTACGTTTTCTGATATGAAACAAATTGATGTTCCAAGCGAAAATTCGCCCAATCCGTATGCCAACGAAATACAGAACTACCTGTATAAAAATGATGAGTATAACTATAAAAAGCTTTACGGTAATATGCCACCACCGGTGCAAACACAGAATAATAATGTTCCGCAATTACGTATGCCAGCTGGCTCTGAGCAACAAATAACCATGCCGAGTTATGAATTGCAAAAATACAATAACAATTTTGCAAATTTTGTAAGCAATGCTTATGACATCGTCAATAATACTTATAACGATATTAAGCATGATTATTTCGGACAACGTAATTATCAGAATAGGTATAAACAAGGTTGTACGCCTTCTAATATTGCATATAATACAATATCCAATTATCAGATTTCGCCTAATCCTAAGTTAGTAGAAAACGGTAATATAGTTTCAAATTACGGTATGAAGAAATTTTTATCAAAAATTCCCATTGCCGGAAAGTATATTAATGGTATTGCAACTGGTGAAAAAATAGGAAATGGACTTACTAATTTTTACAACGCTCTGGATGAGGCAGATTGTTTCAAATAAAACTTGATTTTAACAAACAAGCTACATATAGTAAATCCAAGTAAGGGGATAACAAATGAATGAAAAAACAAAAGAAATATGCGTATTAGGCGGACTTTATTTTGCGATAAGCTATATCATTGATTTGGTAGACGGCTTTGCAAATAATCTATCAATGATTTTTGATATTTTGTTTGTTATCCTCTTTTTTATGATTTTATTTGGTAAAAAATTTGCTTTTTTGCAGAAGTTTATAAATAAGTTTCCTAAGCTATCGGTGTACTTATATTATGTCGGATTTGTAGGATATATTTTATTTGTTTTTGATTTATTGGTTTTAGGACCGACTGAGTTCATTTCTTTGAGTGATGCTGTGCAAAAATATATTGCATGGGGTGTGGCAACTATAAATATTGTAGGAGTTTTGTTGGCATTAATTTTAGCAACTCGTAATGTCTTTTTTAAGAAAAAATGGAAATAATGCGAAAGGAGTTATAATGCCTAAGTTCGGAAATAAGTTGATTGATGCAATTATCAGCAATCGTGATTGTATGGCAGTTGCTAAACTTCCAATTAGAGAAATGGTAACAAAATGTATTCCTGGTGAAAAATATCTTTGCACTGATACTGGTGTTGAATCTGTCGCCAAAGAAGGTGAGGCACTTATTACCAGAACTTATGAAGATGGAAGTAAGGATACATACAAAAATAAGAAGGGTCCTAAATATGAATTTGAAGGTGGTAAATCTTGGGACGACCTTCAACCTGGTGAATCTGCTTTTGGTAAGTTAAAAGATGGTCCTGAATATGACAGATTTGCTATATTAGCAAAACCAGAAGATACTGTTGATGCTGTGTGGGACGAAACTCAACAAGTTACAAGACCAAACTCTTATGTAACAGTTATTTACGCCAACAATGAATTTAATATTGAAGGTGATAATAAGTGGGGAAGTAAGCAAATTGTCTTAAATAATAATGCTGGCGATATTCACCCTATTGATACACAAAGAAAAGATAAGAGCGGACACCCTGTTGTTATTGGCGAACTTCCTTTGACGGCAAGTCCGAAAGCAAGAGAAGCAGAATTGAGAGAGTATGTTGCCAAAAATTATAATGGTGAAATGCCAAAACATTTATTGCCAGTTATTAGAAATATAAATGCTGAAAAAAATGCTGGCATGTCAAAAATTATTACAAACACCAAAGATAATGACGGAAAGTAAGTAAAACTTAAATCTCTATTACCTAATATATGCCGTTGCGATATTTCACAACGGCATAATTATCGATATAATCCCTAAAATTTCAACATTCTGAGGTTGTAAAATTATTGTGATTTTATGTAAGTAAAAATTACCATTCAAAATAAATTAGTTACAAAAACGGCACCGGATAAATACCTATGCCATTTCAAAGAATCTATGCCGTATCTTCCTGTCCGTTGCTACAAAAGAAAATCATCAAAGGGCTTAAAATTTTACTGACTTTTCAGATAGTCACGATACCAGTCTTCGGCATTGGCAAGGTAAGTCCGACATTTATTCATATCAAAATGGGTAAACTCATCTTCCAGCCCCTTGTGCGCGTCAATATAAAAGCCCTCGACACAATATCCTCGCTTATCCGTAGCAACTATTTTATCCAATTCTTGTTTGACATTGTCAGGATTGATTCCTCCTGCATATCCTTGCAGAACATCTATAAATGCAGGCTCTTCACGTGTAGCCGGCTCAATTCCTGCTCCAAAAGACTCATCAAACAGGCAATCAAACTTAACATTACGATTATACAATTCTTGAATAATCCGCTTGTTACTCTTGTTGTATGAAAGGATAAAACGTTGACGTGGAAAACTGCGGATAGCCATCTCCAACTTATCTATATCCGGCGTTTTTTCTCGCCCTATTTTGAAATTGAGTTGCACTCTTTGAAAAAACGGCATTCCGTCGTCGTATTCAAAAAGCAGGAACTCTTCCAATTCCGGAGCGACAATGCCCTGCCCAAAGTTTTCCACCCATTGCAAATTCACATGCAGCGCAGCGTTAATAATTTCACGGCGATGCAACAAGAGACCCCACAATGAAAAAATCCAATCATAGCGAGCTGTGCCATAAATACCTTTCTTTTCAGAGACCTGTACACCTATTTCAGCACGCGGAAATTCACTCAGCAATTTCAACAGTTCGGTAATTGAAGTTGTTTCATTGCATCCTGAACAAGTAATAAATTTTAATTCCATACTCATATAAAATTAATTTGTAAAACAATAATCAAAAATACATCGTGACAGTATATATTTAGGCCAAGCTTTGTCAAGATACAAAATTATATTTGACAAGTTTTGCATGTAAGAGTAAACTAATGAGTTAGAGTAAAAATTAAAAATATATAAATTTAGAAAAATAATTATGGAAAAAAATGAATTAATAATGCGT
>JAFUXW010000179.1 GCA_017477035.1 Alphaproteobacteria bacterium
GTTATGAAACAATGCAGCGGAGACCAATGCACCGATAAAACTTTAGACGATGTAAAAGTTTACGTTCCTGAAAATAAAACCGTAAAATAAATTGTTTCGAATCGAAAAAAGGGAGCTTCAAAGCTCCTTTTTTTTGTTTTAAAAGAGAATCGATTTTTTAAGAAAAAACCGACTATATAGGCTTATTTTATAAGATTAGTATATGTTGAAAATTTATCTTTTTTATTTTTTTACAATATTTTCAAAATCTTATCCAAAATAAGACTTTTTAGTGCATAAGAAATCTCAATCATACATTCTTTGAAGTATTAATAACTTTATCCACTTGTGTATAAATATTTATAAAAAAAATTATTACGCAAATATAAAGTGTTAGCTGCGATATTCGCGGATTAAGCGAAATTAAAATAAAAATAATTCTTGTTACAAAAAATTATTTTTTGCACAATCAGAACAATAAAAATAAGCATTATTGCATAGATAAAAATTTTCCACATACATACAATATATTGTTGTTTAATTTTTTATTAAACTATATATAGTAGTCTGCAAAAAGTTAAACAACCAAATTCAGGAGAACGAAAAAATGGCCGATGAGCAAAACAAAATAAACAATATCCAATCTGCCGTAAAACATGTTACTAAACGTGACGGCACATTAGCTGATTTTGATGGTAGTAAAATATACAATGCGCTTTTAAAAGCGGGGACTTCCACCGGTGAGTTCGGTGAGGCCGATGCATGGCTTTTAACAGCTCAAGTTATGAAAGTAATAAATTACAAATTTTCCGAAACCATTCCGACTATTGAACAAGTTCAGGATATTGTAGAACAAGCTTTGATTTCTTCCAATTATACTGCTACGACTAAAGCTTATATTTTGTATCGTGATCAACGTAATCGTGCCAGAAATGACCATAAAGTTATGGTTGATGTAGAAAGTTCCATTAATGAATATTTGGAAAAATTAGATTGGCGTGTTAATGCCAATGCAAACCAAGGTTATTCCAATGGTGGCTTAATTTTGAATGTATCCGGTAAAGTTACTGCCAACTATTGGCTCAGCCACGTTTATCCGTCTGAAGTAGGAGAAGCCCACCGTAACGGTGATATTCATATCCACGATTTGGATATGTTAGCAGCATATTGCGCCGGATGGTCTTTAAAAAACTTGCTTAAAGAAGGATTTAATGGTGTTCGAGGTAAGGCCGAAGCGAATCCGCCGAAACACCTCTCATCTGCAGTTGGTCAAATGGTAAACTTTATGGGAACATTACAAAATGAATGGGCTGGTGCACAAGCATTTTCATCAGTTGATACATATTTAGCTCCGTATGTTCGCAAAGACAACATGTCTTATAATCAGGTTAAGCAGTGCATTCAGGAATTGGTATATAATTTAAATGTTCCATCCCGTTGGGGCTCGCAAACTCCGTTTACAAATTTTACCTTTGACTGGGTATGTCCGGAGGATTTGCGTGATCAGCATCCATATATCGGAGGTCATATTGCAAGTCACGATGAGAACTTTATGCCGATTATTGAAGGACAGGAAGAAATGCCGTTTACCTATGGTGAACTGCAGAAAGAAATGGATATGATTAACCGCGCTTACATTGAAACAATGATGGATGGCGATGTTATGGACAGACCATTTACCTTTCCGATTCCGACTTATAATATGACTCCGGATTTTCCGTGGGAAGATGAAAAATCCCAGTTACTGTTTGAAATGACAGCTAAATATGGTATGCCTTATTTTCAGAACTTTATCAACTCATCTTTGAAACCGGGGCAAATTCGTTCTATGTGCTGCCGTCTACAACTTGACTTGCGTGAACTTCTGGCTCGAGGCAACGGCTTATTCGGCTCTGCAGAGCAAACCGGTTCTATCGGAGTTGTTACATTTAACTGCGCTCGTTTAGGATATGTTTACAAAGGTAATGAAGCCGGCTTATTTGCCCGTGTTGATGAATTGTTGAATATTGCTCGTACTTCTTTGGAAATTAAGCGCAAGACAATTCAACGTTTGATTGATAATGGCTTATATCCTTACACAAAGCGCTATTTGGGAACTTTGCGCAATCACTTCTCTACCATTGGTGTTAACGGTATAAACGAGATGATCAGAAACTTTACCAATGACGAGCATGAAGTTGCAGACCCTTGGGGCAAAGCTTTTGCCGAGAAGTTCTTGGATTATATTCGCTCGGCTTTAATTAAAATTCAGGAAGAAACCGGACATATGTATAACTTAGAAGCTACTCCGGCAGAGAGCGCTACGTATCGTTTTGCCAGAGAAGATAAAAAACGTTATGCCGGTATTATTCAGGCAGGTACGGTTGAAAATCCGTATTATACCAATTCTTCGCAACTTCCGGTTGGCTACACCGACGATCCTTTTGAAGCTTTGGAATTGCAAGCTACATTACAATCAAAATATACCGGTGGTACGGTTCTGCACCTTTATATGAATCAACGCATTTCTTCTGCAAAAGTTTGCGGTGAGTTAATTAAAAAGGTTCTGACCAACTATAGACTTCCGTATATCACCATTACGCCGACTTTCTCGATTTGCCCGAAACACGGATACTTGTCCGGCGAGCATAAATATTGCCCAATTTGCGACGAGGAAAAGAAAGCAGCAAAAATTAAAGCCTTAAAAGCAAGTAACGTTGCTTAAAAAAACAACAAAACATAAACCATTTTTTAGGAGAATATAAATGACCAACACTATTAACTTTGAAGATGTAAAATTAAACGATGAAGAAAGACAGCCATGTGAAATTTGGACCCGTGTTATGGGTTATCACAGACCGGTGAGCGAATTTAACAAGGGTAAAAAATCGGAATATTACTCTCGTAAATGTTTTGTTGAAGAAAAAGCCGTTATGCACTTGAGCTTGGAAGGCTCTTGCAATTGCGAATTGGCTGCTGCCGAATAGTCAGAATATGGCAGAAAATTTAATCAGAATCGGCGATATTGAGAAATTCAGTATCGTCGATTTTCCTAATAAGATAGCCGTTGTTGTTTTTATGCAGGGTTGTCCGTGGCGCTGTCCGTTTTGCTATAATCAATCATTACAGAATCCGAATGCGCAAACCGAGGCCACGTGGGATAATTTGATACATTTGTTGGAACATCGCAAAGCTGTTGTTGATGCGGTTGTTTTCAGTGGTGGCGAACCGCTTATGCAGGATAATTTGCCGCAAGCTATTGATGCGGTTAAAGCGATGGGGTTTGAAGTCGGAATGCACTCGGGCGGATATCGTCCGGACGCTTTGCGGAAAGTTATAGATAAGGTTGTTTGGGTAGGATTTGATATTAAGGCTCCTTTACAAGAAGCACGATATAAAGAGGCTACCGGCGGTATTGCACAGGTCGAAAAAGTAAAAGAAAGTTTGCAAATTTTATTAGAAAGCGGAGTCCATTTTGAATGCCGTACCACTTGTGACCCGCGTATTTTGAGCGTAGAAGATATTTATAAAATTGCCGATGAACTTTCAGCTTTAGGAGTTAAAGAGTATTACATCCAAAAATATCGCCCTATAGAAAGTGATAAAACCACGCAAGAATCAGATTGCGAAAAGTTTTTTAAAGATGAAAAATTGCTTGCATATTTAAAATAAAAATTTGCTGTGTTTGATGTAAGAAAATAAAAAAGGTTCTCGTTTGAGAACCTTTTTTACTACTCAAAATCCCGTATTTTTTCCCGCATTTCGCAGAAATAAAACACAAAGAAATAGAGAGACGCCGCATATACGGCAATCATGTAAAGTGATGTCAATATAGCCAGAATCAAAGACCCCAATGCCCCCAGATGGAAGTAATCAATGGCGACTGGCATCAAATCAGCAAAATGCGCGCCGAAAATAACGAGCATCGTCAAGGCAATACCTCCAGCCAAACACCACAGAATCTCTCTTAATTTGTACATACTGAGCCTCATATAGATAAGACCGGCGCACAAACAAACTCCGCATACCGTTAACACGAAGTAATTTACCTCAGGAACACCGATGGTGGCAATCTCAACAGTGGCTAAAATTGCGGTTAACGCAACAACAGCCAAAAAAATAATACTCTTTTTCATAGTCATAATGCTTAAAATTTATGCTTTTAAGATAACGCTAATTTTATAATTATGCAACAAAAAACTGGACAAAATTCAAAAAATATGTTATAAAGATAGTGTTGTTGAATAAGGATATTGTTTAATTTTTAATATATAGAACGATGAAAAAAATTATCTTGGGAGTGCTTTCACTCATCGTGCCGATGGCACTGGTTGTATACGTATCTTACGTATTGGGTGGTAATAATGTCGCAAATTTCTTTGGGGTTATCTTTACCGGATTGATGTGCACTCGCACCGTCCGATACTTCAACCGAGTAGGAAAGCGAGATTATACCTCCAATGATGACGCTCTCTGGTCGGCTCTGGTGTTCAATGCTGTAATAATAGCATTACATGCTTTTGCCGGCTTGGTTTACGGAAAGATATTTATTGCAGGATTTGATGATAACCTGTTGCGTTTCTCCCCGGTTATGGGAGCCGTGGCTTACGGTAGTCTGCTCGGCAGTATCATATGCTGTATTCGCTTGTTTAAAAATCAGTGGCTTGATGCATGGGAAAAAGTGCTTACTTTATCCATTATGACGCTTACCTTCGGATTTGCGTTTTGCTGCGGATATGAAGCACTTAAGCCTTATGGTTTGGTTGTTCCAGAGCAGTTAGGCAATCTTGTATCCGGCTTGATTGCAATTTCCGTAATAGGAGTCGTGTCTTGCGGATATAAACTTACCGTGTATGATGTGGAGCACTGTTAACAACATTTACCTTCGATTCGCCTAAAAAACGAATCGAAGGTATTTTTTTATCTTTTTTTTCCGTTTATAACTTTGATTTTGTGCTTTGTATTTCAGCTCTTTTAAGCTATATTTTTCGGTAATTAAAACGTAATTTTAAAGAGGAAATAATGACTGATTTAACTGAAGAAGATTTTGTTAAAGGCGAACAGGAATATAATGCCGATTCCATTAAGGTTTTACGTGGACTCGATGCCGTACGTAAAAGACCGGGAATGTATATCGGGGATACTGATGACGGTTCGGGTTTGCACCACATGATTTATGAAGTGTTGGATAACGCTATTGATGAGGCGTTGGCCGGTTACTGCGATAAAACGGTGGTTATTTTGAATCCGGACGGCTCTGCTACCATTCGCGATAACGGGCGAGGTATGCCGGTTGATACCCATAAAGAAGAAGGGGTTTCCGCTGCCGAAGTCATTATGACCGAATTACACTCCGGCGGTAAGTTTGATAATAACTCTTATAAAGTTTCAGGCGGTTAGAATTGCGTGGGTGTTTCGGTGGTTAATGCACTTTCCACTTGGTTGAAGTTGAAAATTTGGCGTAACGATAAAGAATATGTGGCCGAATTTGCCGACGGTAATGTGGTTGATCATGTTCACGTTGTAGCCGATGCTCCGAATCGTCACGGCACCGAAGTAACGTTTTTACCGTCTCCGAAAACATTTACGCAAGTTGAGTTTAATTTTGAAACTTTGGAGCGTGCTATCCGTGAAAAAGCTTTCTTGAACTCCGGTGTTTATCTTAAGTTGATTGATAATCGCGGTGCAGAGCCTAAGGAAGTTGATTTCCATTATGAGGGTGGTTTGCAGGCGTTTGTTAATCACTTGAACAAATCAAAAGCACCGTTGCATGAAAGCCCTATTAGTATCAGCGGTGAAAATAATGATATTTTGGTTGAAGTGGCTATGCAATGGACCAATTCGTATAACGAATCCATGCTGTGCTTTACCAACAATATTCCGCAAAAAGACGGCGGTACTCACCTTGCCGGGTTCAGAGGTGCCTTAACCCGTACCATTAACAACTATATTCAAGAAAACGGCTTGCTTAAAAAGGATAAAGATATCATTACCGGAGAGGATATGCGCGAGGGTTTGACCTGCGTGTTGTCAGTTAAGGCTCCGGATCCTAAATTTTCTTCGCAAACCAAAGATAAACTGGTGTCTTCTGAGGTTCGTCCGGTAGTGGAAAATGTGGTCGGTGAAAAATTAAAAGAGTGGTTGGAAGAACACCCGACAGAAGCCAAAGCCATTGTCGGCAAAATCGTAGAAGCCGCTTCGGCTCGTGAGGCTGCTCGTAAGGCGCGTGAGCTTACTCGCCGCAAGGGAGTTTTGGATATTGCCTCGTTACCGGGTAAATTAGCAGATTGTTCCGAAAAAGATCCGGCTCTTTCCGAAGTATTCATCGTTGAGGGAGATTCCGCCGGCGGTTCTGCTAAACAGGGACGTGACCGTAAATATCAGGCGATTATGCCTTTACGCGGTAAAATTTTGAACGTGGAGCGCGCTCGTTTTGATCGTATGTTGAGTTCCGCTGAAATCGGTATGATGATTACCGCTTTCGGTACCGGAATCGGTCGTGATGATTTTGATGCTGACAAATGCCGCTATCATAAAATCATTATTATGACCGATGCCGATGTTGATGGTGCGCACATCAGAACATTGCTGTTGACTTTCTTCTATCGCCAAATGCCGGAGCTTATCCGACGCGGTTATGTATATATTGCTCAGCCGCCTTTGTATAAAGCAAAACGTGGGAACTCGGTAATCTACATTAAAGATGACCGTGAAATGGAAGACTACCTCATTCACGGCGGTTGTGAAGACGGCTATTTGCAAACAGCAAACGGCGAAAAACTCATCGGACAAGATTTGATTTCTTTCGTTGAAAGCACTAAGAAAGCAAACGCAATGATTAAAGCTCTAACTTTAAAAGCACCGGAAAAAATTGTGGAGCAAATGGCTATTTGCGGTCTATTTGATGCTGGACTTTTGGCAGACAGGGCTCGTTTGAGTGAAGAAATCAATAAAATGGCCTCTCGTTTGGATACACTGGAAGCCGAATATGACCGTGGTTGGAAGGCTGAATTTAATAATGAAGGAAGTATAGTATTCTATCGCGTGTTGCGCGGTGTAAGAGAAGAACACATCATTGGCGCCAATATTCTGGAAAGCCCTGAAGGTAAGGTGTTAAACGAAATGCACGATTTCTTAACTGCAAACTTTGCTACCTCCTTAAAGTTAATGACTAAATCACTAGGAGAAAAGAGAGTTGACGGACCTGTAACTTTAATGAACGCGGTTACCGCTGCCGGTAAGAAAGGTATTTCTATTCAACGATATAAAGGATTGGGAGAAATGAACCCTGAACAACTTTGGGAAACAACTTTGGATCCTGAAGCTCGCTCTTTATTGCAAGTTAAAATTGACAGTGTAGAAGAAGCTGATGAAGCATTTTCTACCTTAATGGGCGATGTAGTTGAACCTCGAAAAGAATTTATTCAGGAAAATGCCTTGAAAGTTCAAAACTTGGATATTTAGTTTCCAGTGAATTGTATAACGACATATAGAAACGGGAAGTTGCTGACGCTCCCCGTTTTTTTGTTTTAACGTCACACATCCGAACGAACATGAGCTTGAGGATGTATGCTTCGGATTAAATAATAAAGAAGCAACGCTTACGCGTTGGAAGGTCAGATCCCTTGATTTGCGGATGCGCCGCACCGCAAAAGGGTGACTTTAAAAAAAACACCGTGCCGGAAAAGCAATGACTTCTGCAACAAAAAAGCGGGGATAAATCCACCCCGCTTTTTATTGTGTATATAAATCATCTAATAAATACTATGTTCTTTTATTTGTAAATTTTTTCTCCTTTCTTATTTATCTGACTATTAAAGACAGTTTATTCCACCACTTGTCGAA
>JAFUXW010000180.1 GCA_017477035.1 Alphaproteobacteria bacterium
ACTATGAAGTATTCTCGTTCTGCTATCACCCAACTCACCAGATGGTATCGTCAAGTTTTACTCAAGTGTGCGATTTTGAATGCGGCAATAATGGCCGGAACGTTTGGCGCACCTGCTGTTGCAGATGCAACGGAAATAAATCAGAACGGAGTACCTTTTCAAACAGCAACAGATATTGCTCATGCGCCCGACAGCAATATTTGGAATATCAGCACAACCACAACAAATGGAGCCGGTGATATAGGTTTAAATACTTTTGGTAGATTTAACATAAGTGAAGGCGATACCGCCAATTTAAACCTAATAAATCAGCAGAATAAATTAGTTAACCTTGTCTTTGATTCCTCAGCTTCGCAGATAGACGGTATAGTTAATTCCTATAAAAACGGGCAAATCGGCGGTGACGTTTTGTTTGCTAACCCGAACGGTTTTGTTGTGGGGAAAACAGGTGTGTTTAACGTAGGTTCTTTAACGTTGATGACACCGACTGAAGACACAATGAAAAAAGTGTTTGAAGACAATAATATCAGCGAAGATAATTTGAATTCCTTAGTATCTTTTAATATGAACGGTTCGGAGTATTTTCTTTTGGGCGGCGAAGAGACTGAGGTTGAATTAAATCCGGCAGACATCAGTATTGACGGAACAATTAATTCCGGTGCCGGTATTACTATCGCCAACGGCGGAAAAGAGATTAACATAAACAAAGATGCCGAATTAAATGCCAATATGGATTTTAATGTAAAAGGCGGCAATGTTACAGCAACTAAAAAAAGCAATGTAGAACCTACGCAAGCCAAAAGAACGACAAAGACCGATATATATGGCAGAGTAACAAATTCTATGGAATACAAACTTGCTTCAGACGGCGGTAACGGTATTGCCATTGTTTCAAAAAATCAGGGAGACGATAACGATTATTTGGCTGCAATCGTTAATTTGAACGGTAAAGTAGATGCCAATGGTTCGGATGTTATTGTTCAGACTGAAATTTATAATACCGGCTCCAGAAGTGCTGCGGAATATGATAAAGATACTAAACATAATGTGGCACTTTCAAAGGTTACGGTCGGCGGAGAAGTGAGCGGACGAAATGTTGCTTTGAATGCCAGAACAATGGCGACGGATGTCAATAGTGATATTGTAGATGCGGGTAGCGACGCGTATAATTGGTATAGCTGGATGGACACTCCTGCGAATTTTATCTTGAGCGACATGATTCATATTGCAGATATGAAATCTTCCGTTGAAGTTTTAGAAGGCGCAAAATTAACAGCTCAGAAAGATTTAAGCGTTAATGCTACAACAGATTTTACCGCCAGCGCAAAATCAATATTTGAAACCTTGGCTTTCAACTATACTGACCTTGACGTGGTAACCGAAGCTATTGTTCACAGCGGCTCAAGTATAGAAGCTGAAAATCTTAATGTTACATCCTTAACCAATGTGCAACTGTCAATAAGTGCAGTGGCAACCAATATGTTAGAAATGGCCTTTGATGTGTTTGATAAATCGCTTTTCCATGGCGGGGCATATGCGGTGTCTGTTTCTTTGTTGGATGTATCAAACAGAGCCGTAATAGAGAAAGAAGTAACCCTGAATGTTGCAAAGAATATTTTGGTTGATGCCGAGATGTTTCGTGCGTACGATATGTCAACTAAACAGGGTTGGCTTCCGATTGTAGACCGAAACTTTGGCTCCGGTAGCATTTCAATTGCTGCGTTTATTGCAAATACGGTCAATGAAGCAATTATGGAAAGTGACGTTGAGATACCGGGTACACTTAGTGTTTTAGCCAATTATATAGGTAGAACCGAAGAATCTGTTTCCGCATCAGGAACACAAAAAGGCGCTAAGCAAGGACAAGCGGCTTTTCTCGGGAACATATACAAATTCTTCTTTGACATGTTTAAAATGAAACTCGGTAAAGATGTAAGCACGCTTTATTCAAGATCAGATGAAAATTTCAGTAAAATAAAAATCAGCGGAGCAGTCGGTTTTTCGCTTGATGATGTTCAAAATAACGCTTTTATAGGTAATAAAGAAAAAGGTATTAAACCAGAGATAAAAGCAGGTAATGTTGCCGTAGAGGCAAATTTACTGGATAATAAGAGCTTGCTTTCCGTATCAAGTGCAGCGTCGAAAGGCGCAACCTCTGTTTCAGGTGCAATTGCGGTTAATCTTAAAGACCTCAGTTCAAATGCAAATGCCTATGGTGATTTTGAAATAACGGGAAACAGCTCTGATTACATAGCCACCAAAAACAATGATTATGTTTTGTTACCGGATGGAACTAAAAAAACGGCTTTAAATAAGGGAGACAAAATACATTTTGATTTTACATTTACTGTATATGAAGCAACAGAAGATAATGTGACAGAATAAGAAGTAAACGGCGTAAAGAAAACATATA
>JAFUXW010000025.1 GCA_017477035.1 Alphaproteobacteria bacterium
TTTGATAAGGAGTTTCACTGCGAACATTACCATTTGAAAAGTAATCTTTTTCAATTCCGTCACTATGCCGAAGAATAGAGGTGCTTTCTGTTTGCTCTGCTTGTTTAACTACATTTGAGCCGTTAATCTTTGGAAATAATTGAAATTTGACCGCTATAATAAATAAAAGCGCTAATATAACGGTAACCAATAATCCTTTATTATTCATCTCATTCTCCGAATATCATTAAATTTATAAACACCTGCAAATCAAACTAACACGAAAATTTACGTTCTTCAAGCGTATTTAACCAAAAATATACAGATTATGGAAGATTAAAAATGATAAGTATTCAGTAGGTTATATATGTATTGTCTTAAGTTTTGCGAGCTTGCTTCTGAAATTGTATTATAGGCTAAAATTTCTTTTTCGGTTAAATCATTATAAATACCGGTATCATCATAATATTTTTTACTTTCTTTTTGTAGTTGTTCGGCTTTTGCATAGACCTCTTGTTTTTGATAATATGATGCCAGTTGTTGTTTGGCATGTGCAAGCTCGGCTGCATATAAGTATATATCAGCAATATCAATAACGTTTTGATATGAAATCATTGCTTTTTCCATCGCGTCTTCAAGCATATAAATGTCTCCGAGACGACTCCAAGCAATAACATTTTTGGACGATAATTCCGTTGCCAATTCAAAAGAGTTATGAGCCAAATCTATGTCTTTTAATTTTGCTATGTCGCCCATAATGCAAGCACAATTAGAGGCAAGAGCATAAGTCATATCTTTAATAATACCAATTTCTTCCTGCGATTGTTCCATAAGTTGATTTAAAAACGATTGTAATAAGATTAGAGCTAAGGAATTGTCGCCGTTTGCCCATGCATAAATCGCCGCATCATTTTCCGGCAACATTTGCCTTTGCGGTAAATAATCAAACTTACCGGCGTTGCATAGTCCGATAAAATTGCAAACACTCTGCACGGTATGTATGATATCGTTAATGTCATAGGCGGTTTTGTAATGAAAATAAAGTGATTGATTTATTTTAGCTACACTGACTCCGCGTCCCAAAAGATTGATAATAATACTAACGAGATTCTCATTCTTTGCAGTAGTTTCATTAACAACACTATTCTCATTTTGCGGTTTATTTTCTAAATACAGTTTAAGTTCTTTTAATCTCGAGTTCTCAACCTCGGAGTGAAGCTTCATTCTTTTTTTTATATTTGATGACAGTTCTCTTCTCTCCGTTTCATTGATATCATCCTGTGAAGCTCGTAACAGATTAAGTGAAAGCTCTTTATCCAAATCTTCGGCAGATGAACGCAAAGATTCTTGATAAGATTCGCTTTCATTTCCTTCAACCTGTTCATCATCATTATCATTAGCAATTGACTGAATCGGATTTTCCTCTATTGTATAAAACAGACCGTCCGGTTCGGGATTTTCTCCCGACAGTTCTTCATTTCCGGCTCGGAAAGTATCAATAATTGATTTTATGTATATAGCCATTATTATCATCAATAAAAGAGCAAATAATCCAATTATATACCAACCGTTAGGTCCGAATTGCTCAATTACAGTATTGTGTAAGTGAGTGTATTTTGAATGAACAAGTGCCACGATGGCATTGTAGTCATCCTGGTTGGGAATTTTCCATTCAAGTATATGTTTTGCTCTATAAGCTTCTAACATTTTATTTATACTCAAAAACAATATCTGTCATAATGTATACAATTGGTTTGCAAATGTAAAGAGTTTAAGTAAAATCATTAAACTTCTTTTTTATAATACTGATTAATTCTGTATTTCCGGTTTGCTCTGCGTATTCCAAAGCTGTTTGCAGATTGTTTTTGGCGTTATCAGTATTGCCTGATAAATTATCAATAATCGCCAAATTCGTGTAATCAGATACGAGGCCTTCACATCTGCGATATCGCTGTTCTAAGTGCAAAGATTGTTGGAGTAAAACTTTTGCTCTTTGCAAATCTTTTTTACGCAGATAAATCAATCCTAATAAACTATATGCGTTTGCAATATGGAAATTATGTTTTTGTTTTTCATAATCGGCCAACATTTTTCGTAAAATTTCTTCTGATTTTTTTAGCTTGTTTTGTTTGAATAAGGCATCGGCAATTAAATACAAACATTCTAAAAATGCCGAAAAATTATTTGTTTTTTTATAAAAGTCTTTTGCTGCATCAGCATGTTTTATTGCACGTGAATACTGTTTTTTATTGAAATTTATTTGAGCTGATAACTGATTGGAAAAAGCCTGTCCGTGCATATTATTGGTATCTATAAAAACAGGTAATGCTTTCAAAATTTCCGTATTTGCTTGCTTGAATTTATTTTGTGCTATGTATAGCAAAGCTTTTTGATTGCGTATTTCTGCTCGTAGGCTTTCTGTTTGTGCCGATTGTAGTGCTTTATTGAAATTTTCTTCCGCTTCTTCGTAGCGATTTTCAAAAAGCATAAGCATTCCCAGAGATGTTGTTGATTGAGCTAAATATTGTGGCATTTTTTGTTCTTGATTGATTTTGACAGCAGCTTCAATCATTGTTTGTGATACATCGTTGACACAGCTTAAACGATATATTTCACCAAGTAGCAGATAGCATTTGGAGCCTTCGTAAGAATATTTCTTTTTACGAAAATATTCAAGAGCTGCAGATGCTTTTTGCGAAGCAGACAACATATCACCGTCATAAAGATAGGAGTATGCTGTGCAAAAATTATAATAAGCCTTATTGTGTTTGTTTAATTTTAGCGGATTTATTTTTTCAATAGTCGAAAGCATAACTTTTTTATCAAAAATAAGATGTGCCAACAATGGAAAATATACGCAATATTGTGTGTTTTTTAGCCACACATTTTTGTGCTTGAGCATTTTTTTATAGGAATTCAAGGTGTTTTGATGGGCTTGCAAAAGCAAAGATAGTTGAGGATGTGTATCTTTAAAATAATCAGCAGATTTTTGTATTCGTCCGCCGATTAATGATGCTAAAGCAATACGGGCATTCATATCAAAACTGAAGAAAAGTTTTTTACAACAGTCATTCAATATTTCCGAAGAGAAAAAAGAAGCATTTTGGCTTTTTTGCTGTCTTTTCATAACACGGATTCTCGAAAGTTTTTGTAAATGCTTTAATTTTATACTTAAATAAAGCCAAATAAGCGGTATTAAAGCAGATAAACCGCATATAAGCAATAATGAATATTCAAAATATTTTTCGCTCATTTACCCTATATTAGCATTTTAATGTATATATTGACCCAAACAAATACAATAATAGAGGATATTTTTAAAATGGCTATTACAAAATTAACTTCTAACCAACTTTATCGTAAATGTGAACCTTCGAAATTTGACTTCAATACAACTGCTGATTTAGAAGAACGCTTGTCAGCTTTGGGACAGGATAGAGCTATAAGCGCAGTTGAACTGGGTATTCATATTCATTCACGAGGATATAATTTGTTTTGCTTAGGTCCAGAAGGAACAGGTAAAATGAGTTTGGTAAAAAGAATTTTGGAAAAAGAAGCAAAAACTCGCAAAACTCCGGATGATTGGGCTTACGTTTATAATTTTGAAGAACCTTATAAGCCTTTGGCAGTGCGTTTTCCGGCCGGTAAAGCCTGTGCTTTTGCCAAGGATGTTGATGATTTGATAGAAAATCTTTCAACCTCGTTGCCTGCAATTATTGAATCAGAAGAATATAAAGCGGCTCTTGGGATAATACGCCAAAAATATAAGTCAAAAAAGGACGAATATATAAACATTCTGCAGAAAAAAGCTAAAGGAAAAAGAGTTTCTCTTTTGCATATGCAGATGGGGTTGGTAGTAGCACCGATGAAAGATGGCGAAGTACTTAATCCGGATTCGTTTGATCAGCTTCCGGAGGAAGAAAAAAAGTTAATTATGGATGATTTGAACGCAATGCAGGAAGAAATTGAAAATGCTACTCAAGATTTGCCGCACTGGGAAGAAAAACAAAAAAATGAAATAAATGCTTTGCGTGAAAAATTTGCAAAAATGGCTGTAAAAGAACCGATAGATGAGTTGCGCAAAAAGTATAAAGGTATGTCATCTGCAGTTAAATTCTTAAAATCTGTGCAAAATCATATTTTGGAAAATGTTGATGAATTTATACCTGAGGATAAAGAAAAAACTATTCCTCCGACCGGAAGCGAAGATGACCCATTGCAAGTTTTACTCAGCAAAATGAAACAACCTGAAGACGATAAATTTGATAAACTTAAAGTTAATGTTATAGTAAAAAATACTCCAGGAGCCGGAGCACCGATAATTACACTTGATCACCCAACGCAAGGAAATTTGGTGGGTAAAGTTGAGCGTATCCAACAATACGGAGCTCTTTTGACAGACTTTACTTTGATTAAAGCCGGTGCTTTGCATTGTGCTAACGGCGGATTTTTGTTGCTTGATGCTCGTAAGGTTTTGGAACAGCCGTTTGCATGGGATTCATTGAAAAGGGCGATTGCCTCCAAGAGGGTAAAAATAGAAGCTCCCAGTGAAGAAACCAGTTTTACAACTATTTCGCTTGATCCGGAACCTATTCCGTTGGATGTTAAAATTGTGCTGACCGGCGATTTTGATATTTATGATTTGTTGTGCGAACGTGATCCCGATTTCAGAGATTTCTTTAAAGTGGAAGCTGATTTCGGTATTATAATGGATAGAACTGAAGAAAATGAGATAGAATATGCCAAACTTATAGGTTCTCTTTCCAATAAAAAAGGTTTGCGTTCACTAAATCGGCAAGCTGTAGCAAGAATAATTGAACACGCTTCGCGATTGGCTGATGATTCGGATAAATTGACCGCACATATTTCCTCTATCGGAGATTTATTGCGCGAAGCTGATTATTGGGCGCGTAAATCAAATTCAAAACAAATAGGTAAAAATCATATT
Organism: Alphaproteobacteria bacterium; assembly: GCA_017477035.1. GTDB lineage: Bacteria > Pseudomonadota > Alphaproteobacteria > RF32 > CAG-239 > RUG410. The sequence continues at coordinate 4,928 of JAFUXW010000025.1, forward strand.
GACCAAGCGATAGAAGCGCAGATTTATCGCTCCGACAGAGTTAAAAAACAGATGCTTGAAGAGATTGATAAAGGCACGATTTTAATGGATGTCAATGGTGAAAGAGTTGGGCAGATTAACGGACTTGTGGTATATGATTTTTCCAGTTATTCATTTGGAAAACCGGCTCGCATAACTACACAAGTTCGGGTAGGAAAAGGGGATTTTGTGGATATTGAACGCGAAATTGAAATGAGTGGTCCTATACACACCAAAGGAGTGTTGATTTTAAAATCACTTATTGCTAATCGTTTTGCCAAACATACCCCGCTTTCTTTGTCAGCATCTATTGTTTTTGAACAATCTTACGGCGGAGTTGATGGTGATAGTGCATCTTCAACCGAATATTACTGCTTGATTTCAGCTATTACCGGATTACCGATAAAACAAAGTATTGCTGTTACAGGCTCAATAAATCAATTTGGTGAAATTCAGCCGATAGGCGGAGTAAATGAAAAAATAGAAGGCTTCTTTGATGTTTGTAATCATAGTGGTCTTACCGGTAAACAGGGGGTTATTATTCCGCGGACAAATGTAAACAATTTGATGCTTCGTGCAGATGTTGTGCAGGCAGTCGAAGAAAAGAAATTCACTATTTACGCTATTGATACAGTTGATGATGGTATCGAAATTTTGCTCGGAAAACCGGCCGGTAAAGAGAATAAAAAAGGTGAATTTCCGGTAGGATCGGTAAATCATAAAGTGCAAGAAAACCTGAAAGAGTTTTTTGATGATTATGCTAAATACGCTAAAGAAACTCACGGCGGATTTTAATAGGAAACGATATTAAGGAACGTTGCACAAAATATTGAGCAGATATACTGTTCAAAAATGATTTTGTTTACTAAAATATCTTGAAAGTTATAAATAAAAGCTTGACATTATGGCAAAACGGCATTTATTATGCCGGTAACGTTCGTAGCTGTAGAGTTACGGCATATAATGAAATTTTGAATAAGGATTGCAGATGAGTACTAGTCCGATACAGTTTTTGCGTCAGGTAAAACAAGAAATGAAAAAGGTTACTTGGCCTACAAAGAAGGAAGTTATTCCTTCTTGCACAATGGTTGTTGTCTTAGTCGCAGTAGCAACGGTTTTTTTCTTTGCCGTTGATATGGTTTTGGGCTGGGGCGTTGATAAAATTTTGCATTTAGGTTAGGAGAGCAAATAAATGGCAGCTCGTTGGTATGTTGTAAACGTGTATTCAGGTTCGGAAAAGAAAGTGGCCGAGTCGCTTAGAGAACAAATAGTTTTGAAAAATATGCAAGATCGTATTTTAGATGTGTTTGTTCCGACTGAAAATGTAGTGGAAATTAAAAAAGGTAAAAAGGTTGATACCGAGCGCAAGTTCTTTCCTGGTTATATCTTAGTAAGAATGGAAATGAGCGATGAAACTTGGTTGGTTGTGAAGAGTACTCCGAGAGTAAGCGGTTTCCTCGGTAGCCGTAATAAACCTCAGGCAATCAGTGATTCAGAAGTTGAAAAGATTATGAATCAAATCAAAGAAGGTATTGAACACCCGCAAACGAATATTTCTTATGAAGTAGGTGAGCAGGTTAGAGTTAATGACGGACCGTTTGCTTCATTTGTTGGTATTGTGGAAGAGGTTGATGCGGAAAAATCTCGCTTAAAA
>JAFUXW010000026.1 GCA_017477035.1 Alphaproteobacteria bacterium
AAAGAAGTTGACAGTATAATAGTTATACCTAATCAAAATCTGTTTCGCATAGCAGATGAAAATACAACATTATCCGAAGCATTTAAGATGGCTGATAACGTATTGTATTCAGGCGTTCGCTCTATTACCGATTTGATGATGATGCCGGGGTTGATTAATTTGGATTTTGCCGATGTCAGAAATATTATGGAAGACAAAGGTAAGGCTATTATGGGAACAGGTGAGGCCAGTGGCAAGGGAAGAGCTAAGGAAGCAGCTAAGCAGGCATTGTCAAATCCGTTATTGGATGATTGCACAATGCAAGGTGCTAAGGGCGTGCTGATTAATATTACCGGCGGTCAGGATATTACATTGCCGGAGTTAGCTGAAGCTGCAGATACCATTAAGGAAGAAGTAGGTGATGATGCTAATATTATTTTCGGTTCAAGCTATGACGAGGGACTAGAGGGTAAAACCAGAGTTTCTATTGTTGTAACCGGAATTAATGACGGTGTATTGAGAAGAGAAGAACCTAAAGTATCGTCAGAAGAGCCTTCTTTAATTGATCAAAGTTATGATGATACAAGTTTCGTGCCGACAGTTGAAGTTCCGGTTTATAGCTCTGAGAGCGAACCAGCGGAAACAGAGCAAGAAAACACAAGCGTTTTTGAAGAATTTGACAATAGTTCGGACGATAATCGCAATAATGATATCGATTCGCAAATAGAGGAATTAAGTGAATTAAGTAAGGTAGAAGAAGCTTCATTAGATGATGATTTCGCTTCTTTGGATAAATCAGAAGAGCTTCCTGAAGTTCCGCAAGCGTCTGCTTTATTTACCGCGATTATGAATAATGATAATAAGGTTGAAGAAAACGAAAGAGCTGACGAAGAATTGAACGCTTTAGTGGCTGAAGATGATTTCTTCTCCGGTTATACATCAATAGAAAGCTTTAATACGGTAGACGATGAAGAACCTATTCTCTTCAAAGATAATGATACTTCAATTTTTAAAGGTGAAGAACAGCAAAAAAATGAAGTTGAAGAAGAAAAAGTAAACGTATTGACAGAAGATAGTTCACGTCCAAGCTTTATAGAGAGAGTTATCGGTTTGAGAACTCGTCGTAAAGGCAATGAAGATGCTCCGAAGCATCAAGAAGTCAGATTTTCTTCCTCGATTGACAGTAAAACAGGAACAGACGATGACTTGGATTTATCAAGCGAGGATTTAGATATACCTGCATTCTTAAGAAGATAATAATATATTTATACTACTTATAAAGGAGATGTCTTAACACCCCCTTTTATTAAAAAAACTCCCTTCAGGGAGTTTTTTTAAGTTATAATTTAGTAACAATTTTTATTTAATTTACTATACCAAGATTCACCGGAAGCACGGCAGGATTTAACCTTACTTACATCAACACCTTCTCTATCAGCGGAATATACGTGGTAATACATATATCCGTGGAATAATATACCTCCGACAATCGTAAGTAGACATAGTGTGGTGCAAACACGTATATAATCGGCAGCAAAGTATAATATCAACACCAAAGTTATAAAGTTTATGCGATTTAACAAAAATGCTCCATATAAATCGTTTCTGCTATGGTATATATTCATGGCGTAAAATATAACCAATCCGACCAGTAGAATTCCTTTAATTACTTTCCAAAACATATTAAATCTCCTTTATAATCTTTTGATATGGTATAGCCTAAAGATTAAAACTTGTATAATAAAAGAAACATTAGTTAAAGCTATAAACTAAAATTGTTGCATAATTTTCGAAGTATGATAATCTTCAAACAGTATTGTGGGAGAGTATGCAGTTATGCGAGATTCTTTTATTTTAAAAACATGTTTGCAAATTGTGGTGGTGGTAATTTTAATTTTATTTGGATGCGGTTACCTTATATACCTGAATCGAGCAGTTATAGCCGACAAGCTTTTGGATTATACAATTCAGGGAATGACCGGAGTTATCAGCTCCAAAAATCAGAAAAGCTCCAACTGGTTAGATGCGCTGTTAAACTCAGGGACCGATGGTGTAAAAAATACAATGTTGGATGCAGTTGCCAAGAGAGGTCTGAGCGGAAATAATACATCAGGTCAACGTGTGCAAGGTTTGGCAACAATGGCCGATATGCTTGCTAATGGTGCTGGTAATGGAGAAATGGATATAAATCAGATGGCTCAAGCTTTGGTTGATAGCTTGGGAATAAACAATAATAATAAACAGCAGAACAGACAATATGCACCTCACGACGTTAATGCTCTTGACAGCAAGGGGCGTACTTTGTTGATGAATGTTTGCCGAGTAGATGTTACGCCGAAAGTTATCAAAATGTTGTTGCAATATGGCGCAGATATTAATGCTAAAGATAATAATGGAAGAACCGCTTTGATGTATGCCGCGGCTTTTAACGAGAATCCGGAAGTGATTAAATTATTGCTTGAAAGAGGAGCAGAAGTCGGTATTCGCGATAAGAAGGGTAAAACAGCGGCAGATTATGCAACAAGCAAACAAATCATAGAATTGCTTAAATAATAAATATTGACATAGCTTTTCATTATCATATAATGACTTCGACTGTTATATAATGATGAAAATTGTTTTATTTGTTATAATTTTGTGCTTATGAAAAGATTTGATTTTTTACTGATTTTAGCAATGCTTTTTTACATTGCATTGGTCGGAATTACGTGTGCCGTAGCTAAGTCGGCTTGGTATGTATGGTGTGTCGTTTTGGCGGTCAATATTGCGGGTATATATATTGACGTCAGAAGTGAGAAACCAACAAAGGAACTTTCAGAACATGAGCAACATCTCCGTTGTGCAAGAATTTCTTGGAACACGGCAGGTGTTGTCGGCTTGACTGCTATCGTGTTGGGAGTTATGGACGGTGTATTCGGCAATGTGGTCATTATTGTAATATCACTGTCAATAATATGGCTTTGCATGGTGCACTTTGCCGATAAGAAGGGCAAAATTCTATGGTGGCTCGGCTGGGTGATTACAATGTGTTTGGCCATTGTTGCTGCGATTTTGTGTATACTCTCTAATTCTGGAATTGATATTTTACCGTGGATAATGGGGGTATTATTTATTATGTTTTTAATTTCGGCAGCTATAACTCTTATTGTTGGTGTGATTCTATATGTATATCCGCCGATAAAAGAGTTGTCTGAAGACGTTAAAGAAATTCACGATGCAATAAAATCATCTGGATTGAAAAATTAAAAAAGAGCCTCGCATTTCGCGAGGCTTTTGTTGACTTTATTCATTGACTCTTTGAGCGGTTAAAATCGGATGTTGAGTATCTTTAGGTGACCTTTCGGCTAATTTTCGTTGCTGGGAATAACTCAGACCAAATTTTGAGTTATCTTCAACATAACAATGAGTCTCAAAAAAATTGATAACATCACTGGAATCTGTTATGCGAGCTCGCTCCTGTTCTTTTTTTATTTCTTCGCCGTATCTTAAAATATCAGCGTCATTACCACTGGTAACGGCCTTATCAATTTCGCGGATTAAACTAGGACTCATATCTAAGTTTACGGCCCATGCGTTACCTTTATCATCAACAAAGCGTGCCGCAAATACCTGCTCTTTGCCGTTAAGCATACCCTGATACAAATACAGATGACCTGTTCCATCGTTAGGCATATCTAAATTCATATCGGAAATACGCGGATTGATCAGAGTATCGGGAGCGCTTCTCATCGTTATAGGTTTTTTGGGTTGTAATACTTCCGTAACAGGTTCGTCATCGCTCCTAATTTCAAATTGAGCCATATTTTCTTTAGTAATTTCCGGAACGGTAAATTTTACTTCTTTTTTGATTCTGTCAGCCAACGCATCAGTCTTTTTAAATGTCTGTGCCAATGCCTTACCAGATAACGACAGCATAACTGTTAAGGTAATGCCTTTTGCAATTGTTTTCCATCCCATTACAATTCTCCTTTTCTATAAATTTACTCTTATTCTGACATAAAAGGAAAATTTTGTCAATATAAAAATAAATATTTTGCACCGTATATCAAAAAACTCTTGCAAATCATAAAAAAAGCATATACAAAGCAAACTAA
>JAFUXW010000181.1 GCA_017477035.1 Alphaproteobacteria bacterium
CCCAATCCGTCGCCGATGTTCTGGTTAATAACTATTATACGAAATTGATGAAAAAGGACGAAAAATTTGACACAAACGAAGGAATTATGGACGTGAAAAATTGGAAAAAAGACACAAATTCGTCACAAGGAAGAATTATCAAAGGGGTGAGCGCATTCCCTTCAATTATGTGCGCTTATCCCTTTGATATACCACATACGGCAAATGACAATAATAAAAATGTCATTGTGAGGAGTGCGAAGCACGACGTGACAATCTTCGGACGTAAGTCCGACAACACCGCAACAACAACCAAACAGGCAGCGTAATTTAGGAGGATACGAACATGTTAAAACTTACTAAAACAGGAATTGGACTTTTAACGCGGCAATACCGCAGCGTCCTCAAAAAATGCTTCCTTATCAACGCCGGTCTCTTCTTTGCGCTGGCGCCAAGTGCGGCTGATGCAACAGAAGTCACAGATATATTTGCGACATTACAACAAAAGTCGCCGCATAATATTGTTTGGACAGGTTATTCCACAACAGGAACGGAAGGATACGACGCTGCAACAAATAAGGGGACAATAAAAATTGCTGTTGATGGTGGAGATTACTACTTTAATTATATATACAACACTCCAACAGGATATACAGAAACATCACTACCTGTAACTGAATTTACTGCAGAAAATGTGCAAAATAAAGTATTTGAGCAAATTACAACAGATATAAATTCTGGTGTTATACGTCTCTCATCAAACACTGATAGTGATATACCTGTAATTTCTGATTTTATTGGAAATATTGCATCCGATGGCATTGCAAAAGGTTCTTCAATATGGCTTGAAAGCGCTGCGATTGGTGACATAAAAGGTAATTTTATCGGTAACTATATAAATGCAACATCTGCTCAAGCAGAAGGGGGAGCTATAGATGTTGATACTTTCATTACGACTGGAAAACAGGCAAAAGTTGGTAAAATTGAAGGCATATTTATAGGCAACCACGCTATTGCAAACGGCAATGGGATAAGTGCTGGAGGTGCCGTATGGTCACAATCTGGCTCTATAATTGAAGATATTCATGCCGATTTTATCGGAAATTATACATTAAATACAGCAGGAGGCCAAGCCTCTGGTGGTGCGATTTTCAATAATAGGTCTAACGAATATGGCAACATCATACATAATATCTATGATTCTACATTTACTAGTAACTATGCAAAATCGGAAAGCGGTTCGGCTTCTGGTGGCGCGATTTATAACACTGGCACAATCGGGATTTCTGCCAAAAATACTGATACCGTTTTTCGTGATAATAAAACGATTGTCGGCTCAAGCACTTCTTACAATGATATTGATAACACGGGCACTTTGCACCTTAACGCCGCAAGTGGCAGAGCAATAGATTTTGGCGGCAGTATTACCGGCACAGGCACAATCAATCTCGGAAACGGCTATGAAGGCGCAGCCACCGGCGGTTATTATACATTTCATAATGGTGTAAAGAAACAATATATGAATTTATATAATGGCGCCGACGTGCGCTTACGGGGGATGTATCAAGAAGATGAATCATATACAACCGGTATACTTAAAAACACCACAACAACCATTACGGGAACCGGAAACATCATCAGCTCTATTGATAATAACGCCAATAGCGGTGCTAATGATACGCAATATCATCAATCAAACGATTTGGGAGCTCTCACTTTTAATTCCGGAGCGAATTTAATTCTGCGATTTGATGTAAATGCTACCGGCTCGGGCGACTTATTTACGGCATCATCGGTAACCGGAGCAATCGCCAACAGTATTATTGTTGACAGAATACGTGTTTATGATAATACAACGCAACAATCCGTAAATATCAGATTTGTTGATGCAAATTTGAAAGATTATATTAATCTGGCAACAAATGTTGTGGAAGATACATATTACAAAGATATCTACACCGTATTATATTCAAAAGGAACAGATGGTGGATATGTCACTCTAACGAAAAATTCAACCCCGCATTACAATCTGGTCGGCTTTTTATCGCAGGATGCTACGGGCACCTCATATACATTAGATAGCGATGAGTATGTATATAAAAGTATTGGTTCCATGGCCGGAACAGGTAACACCAAAACCGTCAACGCCGGAGATTATACCATTTACGGCGAAGATAAATCTGGCGTAACAGTTAGCGCCGGACAAACGCTGAACATCAACGGCGGTGTTTGGGATGGGTTTGTTTCAAACAGCAATGAACAAGGAGGAATAACTGTTTCGGGTAAAGCATCATTTAATGATGTCAAATTTGTAAATAATTCATCAATTTATGGTGCTGCCATATATAATAAGGGTGGAAATATAAGCACTATTACAGGCGAATTTTTAAATAATACAGGTGGTGTTGTTAAAAATATTCATTCAGGAAGTTTGATTACATCTATAGATGGAAACTTCCAAAATAATTCAACGTTTGGAGATAGTTACTACGGTGGAGCTATTGATAATAATTCTACAATTGGTAGCATCAGAG
>JAFUXW010000182.1 GCA_017477035.1 Alphaproteobacteria bacterium
TTATTGCCAAGAAACTGGCGGAATATAATATAAGCGAACACGTTTCTCTTAATATGGATATTGTGTCCGGTTTGCATTGCACATTTTATCGCGGAATTTATAAAGATAAGCCTGTGTTTATAAAATGGGGCGGAAATCCGGAAATTGCTGCTAATGAGGCTAAAATGCAAAAAATGTTTTATGCCGAATTAAAATCTTATGTTCCGGAAGTGTTGGTCTATGATAAAGAAGCTCCGTTTGTTATTACCCCATATTTGGAAGGATATAATCTTGAAGAGTTACGTAATTTGGGGATATATGAAAAAGAAAAGCAAATTATAATTAAATCACTACGTGACATAAAAGATAAATTGAAATTCAGTAAACTGATACATCGTGATATCAGACCTGCTAATTTGTTTTTTTCCGACAATAAGCTGTATTTACTTGATTATCAGTTTGCCACAGTTTTAAATGCTGATAATACATTACAGGAGTTGGAGTATGTAAAACAGCATCCAAACATCGCTCGTGATTTGGGAGATATGTATCGTGAAAGTTCCGGTACATGGAATGATGTATTTTCTATAGATTTAATAATCAATGAAGTAGAAGATATTAAGCCGATAGATACTCTTAAAAATATTAAACACAATAAGGTGCGTAAAGGTAAAATAGGAGGAAAGTTAAGTGTCGCTGTTTAAACCGGAAATACCGCATATAGGAAAGTGCTCTTACTCTTATCCGGATATATACATTGCCAATCGTAAAGAAACGGTTATAGGGGCTTTTGTATCCATAGGTAAAGGTGTTCGCATCGGACATGGAACTCACCCGCAAGATTATTTAAGTTCTTCACCTTATTTATATTTAGACAGATTGGAATATAAAACGACGAAAACACCTTCACATAATGAGTGGGAGGAGTTGAAACCGATACATATAGGAAATGATGTGTGGATAGGCGACGATGTATGGATTAAAAATGGTGTTACTATTGGTGATGGGGCTATTTTAGGGGCGCATTCTCTCATAAGCAAAGATGTTCCGGCGTATGCAATTATGGTTGGAAGTCCAGCACGAGTTCTGCGTTATCGTTTTAGTGCCGATATTATTGAACGTTTGCTAAAAACAAAGTGGTGGAATTTGTCTGATGAAATAATTAAGCAAATACCTTATGATGATATAAATAATGCATTGAATTTTTTGGAAAATATTAAAAGTAATGAGGGCGGCAAATAATGGCAAGTATTGAAAATGAAATTGCATCATTAAAACGAAAAGTAGCTGATTTGCAAAAAAAAGTAAAAGATTTGCAGAGTGTAAGACATAGTGATTTACTAAGAAATTCTTTTATGGAAATGTTACGTTTATCACAAAAAACAGATGATATATTTTATCTGCGTTCAACAGGCTTGTTATTTCTTTTGAAAAAAGAGGCCTTTGTGGGTCATTATGAGCTTATTAAAGGATATGTTTTTGATTATCTTAATCGACGTGGTGACTGGAATTTAGGAATTTTGCCACATGATTGCGAATTATATGAAAAGCATAAAGATATATTCTCGGATGGTAATGTTTTGGTGCTCAAATATATTGCGCGAAATGGTCTTATAAACAAATCGCTTGTTTCGACAGATTGGAAAGGACAAGTATTTATCGAAAGCAAATATTTGGGGCGTGAAAATTATCAAAATGATGATAACGGATTGATTTATGCTGATCAACCGAGAAGGGTAATTATTGACGGGGTTTCGGTCAGAGATTATATGCACGGAAAAAGTTATGAAGAAAGAATGCTGATATATCATAATGTATACAATTACTTATTTACAGAATACGCTGGTTCTGACTATGCAAAAGTAAGCGGTGACTTGCTGGATGCTCATATGAATAATGTGATTGTTAATAATCGAGGTTTTTATTTTATAGATAAGGACATTATTTATGATGGTGAATTGGATAAAAGTATGGTTTTATATCGCCAATTCGGGGATTCTGCCGAATATAAGTATTTTATTATATACTATAATTTGCCTGATATGTCATCGGAATATAAAGAAAGATATCCTCTTGAGCATCGCAATACAGAAGCTATGCAAAAAGCTCGTGAATTAAATGGTGATTTATTCGGTTTTTATTTTTCCGGTCGAGGATTACTTTCAAAGGCGAATTACAACAGGGGATTTAAGCAAAAAGAGTATGAGCTCTATTTGGAAGAACAAGAATTTATTGATCCGGAATGGTATGAACGGCAATATCCGAATTTTAGAGAAGATGTGCTTTATGAATGGGAGAAAAACGCAGTCCAACACTATATGAAATACGGTTGGAAAAAAGGTTATAATCCAAGTCCCGATTTTGATACCGAAGCATACCTAGCCCATTATGTTAATGTAAAGAAAGAAAATATGAATCCTTTGTATCACTACGTCAAACACGGCAAAAAAGAAGGAAGAACCATATTTAAGGTTACCGTTACACAAGAACAATCGGAACAATCAAATGATGCTTTGACTGAAAATATGACAGTCGAAGATGAACAGAGGTAAAATATGAAAAAAATACTTAAGATATTAAGTAAACCATATATACGCTGCATTACTGCAATATTATTGACAGTATCGATGCTGTGGCTTTCATCTTCGTTGTGGTTTGATAGGTGTGTTACTATAGCTTTTACGTCAGACAGCGTTAAAAATATTGAATATCAAGTATTTTATACAGAAGAACAAAATAAATCTTTCAGTGCGAATAATTCGGTGAGAAAAAATATAAAATCCGGAAATCAGCGAGTTGAAATAGTTCTTCCGATAACTAAAATTGTTAGATTTCGTTTGGATTTTGGGCATTATCCGCAAAATGTTACTATATCAGAATTGAAACTCAGGGGAAATACTTCTGTTCGTCCAGAGTTAGAAAATTTCAGTTTTAATCACATTAAAAAACATAAAATCAGCGCCAACAGGTTGACTGTAGAGGCGAATACGGATGATCCTTTTATAATCTATAAGAAATCTCTGAATTTGAAGGCGCAGACTAAAGTAGATTGGTGCTTGTTTATTATCCTGACGGTTTTTCCGTTTTTGGTATTTTATAAATTACTTCATTATTTGTCAGAGTATAAAGTTGTCCAAAAGAAGTCAATTATTGATATAATATTCCTGTCGGTATTTTTTACGCTTTTGTTTATACCGATGCTAAATATTTCAAAGTCTGAGACATCTGTTCAAGAGAACCGTGTTTTGGCTCCTAAGCCGCATTTTTTACATCATAATTATAAAATAAACTTACAATACGGTTCTTTGTTTGACAAGTGGTATAATGACAGATTTACAGGAAGAAAAGAACTTATTAAGCTGTATAATAAGATAAAGATGCTCTTAGAGTTTGGGGAAGGTAGTGATAAAATTCTTGTTGGTAAAGACGGATGGTTGTTTTTTAAACCGAATAACGGATTGGCAAATTTTGCTAATAAGACGGAGTTATCGGAAATAGAATTGAAAAGCGGATTGACATATTTACAAAGCATCGAAAATTGGTGCAAAAAGCATAATAAGAAATTTTATTATTTTATTGCTCCGGATAAGCATCGTATTTATGGTGAAAACTATCGTTTTGTAAAAAAAGTTCGTTCTGATGAATTTGGGCTAGCTGAGCAATTTGTGAAGTATATTCGCAAAAATTCCGATATAAAAGTTATTTATCCGCGTAAGGAATTATTGGAACATAAAAAAGAAGGATTTTTGTATTATAAAGATGATACACATTGGTCTCCTTTGGGCGGGTACTACGGATATAAGGAACTTATGAAAATAATAGAAGATGACTTTAAA
>JAFUXW010000183.1 GCA_017477035.1 Alphaproteobacteria bacterium
ATTCCGAGAAATTTTTGGAATGCTTATTGATATGGCGGAATAGTTATTAAACCATCATTGATAAGTATTTCCTCATATTCCGCAGAATCATTTTTATCAAATACTTTATGGCTGATAATATAACCATTATCAGCTGTTTTATTTTTTAACAAGGAAAAAGTATGAATTTTTGAAGAATGAGATAAACCCATCAAATCATTACAAAGCATTTTTATAAAATATTCTTGGTTTTCTAATAAAATACATTCTACAGATTGAGTAGTTCCTGTCTCAGAATTTTCATAGTAAATAGAATTTGGTCGCAGTATATAAAAATAGTCTCCATTTTCTCCGGATAATTGTTGATAAAATATAGGGTGTAAAAAAGTAATATCATCTGCCTGAGCATTTATATTAAACACTACACAAAATACTAAAATCAAAACCAACTTTTTCATTTTCCACCTCTGGAGTTTATATAGCATAGTTTCGTTAAAATACAATAAATAACCGACGGGCATCCGGGAGAGGACTATAACTGTCGTTGCTGGGCAGAGCCGTACGACGAGCAAGAATATAAAAATAAGCCGATGGTAATAGACGTCAGCGGGTTGGATATTTTTAAAGAATTGCAATCAGAAATGAAACCGGTTGATTTTACATACATAATCTTCAAGTATTTTTATTTTTTGCCATAAAAAATATTTTTAATCAGCGTTCATTTCCGCTCTTTTTCATTTGTTGCGGATGTCTTTGCCAGATATCATACGTAACGGCAAATTCTTTGCGGGTATCATAACTCAAATTTTTGCCGCTCTGGCTGACTGATATATTTTCTTTGGAAACAGATATCTCCGCACCATCATCAAATGATATCCGGATATTGTCGGTTGCGTCATTCATAAACTCTACTTTGACGGTTTTAGTTTGAGCAAAATCTGCCTTTTTCGGTAATGATTATGATTTTATACGTGACCGCAAGCGTGAATATCGCCCAGATTATGCTTTAAAAGATAAAATCAAAGAACAAGTCATTAACTTAATCAATAATGAAAGCAAGGTATAAAAGTTATTGAATTGGCTAAAAAATAATCAGCCCTACCGAAACAAATCGATGAGGCTGATTATTTTAAAACATCTTATTACTCTTGCAAGAATTTCTTTGCCATTTCTAAATCGGCCACAAAATCTTCAAGCTCTTGTTCGTGTTCTAATTCTTCTTTCAAGATTTTTTCGGCTATACGATATGTCTCATAGTCTTTGCCGTGTGTCAAATCGCAAAGCCCTTCATATCTCCCGATGGCACAACGTTCAGCATCTATATTATCATGCAAAAGTGATGCCACATCGAAATTATCAGGTGGCAGATATTTACAATGCGCGTGTGTTTCCCATTCCGAAGGACGAATAAGAGGAACTCCGCCAAGCTGAACAATTCTGTCTGCCAACCAATCAGCATGCTTAAGTTCTTCTTTCGCGTGTTCTTCAAATTCTCCCACTATATCAGAGCGTTGCAAGCCGATTGCCACTTTGGCGCCTATCCAATATTGATAGTATGCCAACCATTCTTCTGCATATGCCTCATTCAAAACCTTTATCAAATGCTCAACATCGGTTTTGACGATTTTTTTTGCCATTTCTCCCATAATTAAATCTCCTTAATATTACAACTGAACTAAACATTAATAATGCCGTGCATAAACGCATAAAGTGCGAATAAAGCAACCATTGTCAAAAATCCGGCAACAATTTCTTCTCCGGTGGAAAAATAACGCTTATCAGGAGTATTCTGATGTCTTGACCACATATAAACAGGTATTCCCAAAACCATAAATATCACTGCCAACAGCAAATACTGTAATCCGGCAGCATATATCAGCCATAATGAATAAAATACGCCGATAATACCCGAAAGCAAGGCTTCAGAACGTCTGATGTAAAATGACGTCGGATACTCGTGGTCTTCACAGATTTTCCACAAATACGCACAGCTTGATAAATATGCCGGCAGAACCATAACTCCGGTAATGCTTAACATTGTATTCCATGCATTGTCGGAAAAATATACCAGCAGCATAAAAATCTGCATTATCGCACTGGTAATCCACAATGATACTGATGGTGCGTCATGTTCATTCTCTTTAGCAAAGCAACGCGGAAATGTTCCGTTAGCTGCTGCGGCCTGAGGTATTTGCGCCGTAACCATCGTCCATGCCAACCAGCTTGTCAACACTGAAATCAACAAACCGATATTCATTAACCAAGCTCCCCACTTGCCTACTAATGCTTCCAAAATACCGGCAGTCGACGGATTAGGAACTTTTGACAATGCTTCTTGCGACATTACACCATAAGGTAAAAGCGAGAGAAATACATATATCAATAAACATCCGGCAAATCCCAAAAATGTTGCCAATCCGACAGTCTTGGGAGATTTAGCGTGTTTGGACATCACCACAGCACCCTCAATACCGATAAAAGCCCATAAGGTTACCAACATTGTACTTTTGATTTGTGTAGTTAATCCTCCCAAGCGCTTTACAGTATCAGCTTCATTGCCCCAAAAATCAAAATCAAATTTATCAAAGCTGAACATTAAAGCAACTATCAAAATAAATAAAATCAACGGCACAATTTTTGCTATTGTCCCGATTAAATTAACCAGAGTTGCTTGTTTAATACCACGCAGAACTAGCCAGTTGAAAAACCATATCAACAATGATCCGCCGATAATGGAAGGCAAATTATTGCCTCCGGCAAAATAAGGCGGAAAAAAATAGTTCAAAGCATCCATAGTTATTACGGCATATCCGACATTACCGCATATTTGACACAACCAATAAGACCATCCTATGGTAAATCCTATATATGGTCCGAAACCTTGCCTACTATACATATAAATACCTGCCGTTAAATCTGGTTTTGCTCCTGATAAAATACGAAAGGTATTAGCAATAAAATAAACCCCGAAACCGGTAATTATCCAAGCCAACAACACAGCTGCCGCCGAAGCTCCCGCAGCCATATTCTGAGGCAAGCTATATATACCGCCTCCAATCATAGAACTAACGACAATTGCAGCCATTGCCCATAATCCCATTCCCGAAGATGTTTCATTGTTATTTTGAGCAACCGGATGAATTTTTTTATTTTCTTTTTTAAACATTTTTCTTCCTTTCATAGCAAAAGGGCGATGCCGTTTTAAGCCTCGCCCGATTGACATTTATCGACTTATGCCTTGGCCGGTTCTGCAGTTTCGAAGTTCAAAAAGCCAAGAGCCGTCAAACAATAGCCGAACTGATCGGTAATATTAATGTAATTATGCCACATTTGGAACTCACTATGTTTTTCCACTCCTCGGATATCCAGCTCATGTTGCAATGACTTATTAAGCCACATTTCAGCATGGCCACGGGCTATATCATCGTCGATATGTGTATCAAAATATTCCACATATTCGGCTGCCCAACCTCCGATTAATTCACCATTAGCATCTTTTCCCCAACATATACCCACGCCGGTAGCAATGGCTTTATGCTCATCACGACTAGCTCCGTTACCAGCCATAATAACTTCTAATACTGCACCATGCTTAAACTGATTTACAACTCTATCCACAGGAACAATATTTCCAAAAATTTCTTTTGGTAAAACAGATGTATACGGGATTACGTTAAAGTTTTCTATTTTTGCCTGCATTAAAGCAGAATCATAGCAAAAAGTTTCAAACGGCTGCGGAGGAATACCCTCGTTTGCCTGACCGACTCCGCCGGTGATGAAAGCTAAAGTAGGATAGCGAACTCCATAAGTCATATCTTTTCTCCTTAAAAATTTATTGAATGTTCGCTGTTTTAGATATAGCTTTATATTTAGCTTTCAATATATCCTAAAGGCTAATATAAATACAATCCATAACTTTAAGTTATGGATTGTATTTATTTGATTTATATTGTTTTTTATCTTGATGCTTTAATATTTTCAATCGCACGATTAAAATCTTCATTCAACTCATAATCTTCTATATCAATCGGCAATTTTCTTCGCCAATTCGGATGAGTTGCTTCATCTGTTCCCGGAAGATTTTGTAAAACTTCCACACCGAATATATCTTCCAACTGTGCCAAATATACAGCACAATTTCCGGCTGATGTATATCTTTCAACCGCTTCCATAATACCATTAGGATACCCCTCACCATACAAGCAATCACCTTGCCGCATTTTATCCTTCGGCCACACTCCGGTATAATCCAAAGCTCCGAGCAAACGACGACGCTCATCTTCTCTCCCTCTGTACTGGTTTATCCTTTCTTCATCTGAAAGCATTTTGAGATTATACATTGTTTCAATATCATACCCAAACCAACGCATTTTAAGCGGTGGCATATCGTGAGTTCCCACCGAACAAAAGGCTGTTCGCGGAAAATCTGTAGGAAGCTTAAAATCACCGTTACCATTCCAACGCTCCGCCCACAATACACTTAAAGAATAAATACCGCGACTATGAATTTTTTCAATAAAGCCATCAGGAACATTTCCGATGCTTTCACCTACCACCATACATTCATTCAAATAACTTTCCAGTGTAACAATTCCCAACATATCATCAAAATTATAATACACATACGTTCCGTTATATGAATTATCCGGAATAATATACAATCGCATAAGGCTCATAACATGATCAATACGCAAAGCTCCTGCCCCCTGCATTGCTGAACGTAAAATCTTGATAAACGGTAAATATGCAGCATCCTTCAGCGAAAAAGGATTAAACGCCCCCAAGCACCACTTTTGTCCCGTTGGAAAAAACACATCAGGAGGAGCTCCTGCTCCGCATTTTTCAATGAATAAGCCATGTCCGCTCCACAATTCGGCGCTATTTTTATTCAATCCAACCGGTAAA
>JAFUXW010000184.1 GCA_017477035.1 Alphaproteobacteria bacterium
CATCCGTATTGATATCACCGTTAATTGTAATATCCGGGGCAACTGTCGGGTTCGGTATATCAAACGTATCGGCCAGCGGATGATTGTTGTCATAATAGTTGTTAATAGTTGTTCCGACAATACCTGTGCTGTTTGTAACAAAATGAACCCCTGTGGTCGGAAGACTATCAAAAGAAGGCTTATTACTTTTTCCGAGAATCGACATCGGATAGAAATAATCATAAACCTTCTGTCCGCTTATGGCTTGAGATTTATCGGCAAATTCCGCTTGGCTCTTGCCGTTAACCATAAAGTTATTTGTCGCGGTTTTGGTATCGGTATTAATATTATTAAATACCAATGTGCGCGTTGAATAATTATCTACCAGCAAACCGGATTTGGTCATATTGATGGTTCCGGTACCGGTAATATTACCGTTTGTTAAACCGTTTATGGTTATTCTGGCATCTTTTGAACCGCGAATATCATTAAATACGATAGAATAATCGCCGCTTGAATAATTGTAGTCACTTGCAGGTGTATCCCATACAGTATTATATTCGTTTAAAATTTTTGTTCTTTCGGTTACTAATCCTGTGATTATTTCATCGCCGTTAGCTTTTACATACTCAACATTTTGAATTTGATTATTTATATTTTCAATTTTGTTGTTTAAATCAATGATATTATCGCAAGATTGCGCGGTTCCCGTGCCTGTCGGGTTTATGGCCGCGATGTAGGTCACGCCGTCCTTACCGATATATTTGGTAAAGCCGTGTGCCGTAGTCGAAAGTCTGCTTGTAACGTCGTTGTATCCGTTTACGATATTTGTCTTTTGGGCACTAGAGAAACCGTAATCCGATGTGCTCAAGAAGTCTGCCATTGTCAGATTTTCATTTTCGCCGAGAGCCGCAACATAATCTTTCATCATTGTATTATATTGGGTCTGCGTTATTTTACTGCTTGCCCCTGGATCATTATTGGTATATCTGATGCATCCCATATCACGTTGTATTTTTTGGTCAAATGCGCTTATTCCTTCATATATTCCGCTTCCGCCTGTTTTGGATTCAAGCAAAACCGCACCTTTTTTGATAAGCGAATTGAGCTCATTGATTACGGCTTGCGTATCTGCTTTCTGTTCGACAAGAGAAGCAATTATCGTATCGGCATTTTCCAGTGCATGGCTGTATTCATCAATATCATTATTAACATTTTCCAACTCGGTATCTATTTCAGCAAGTATTTGTTCTTTTAGCTTCGCACCGTCGATAAACTCGCCGTCATTTAAAATATAATCGCCGTCATAAAAGCCCTGAAGCGTCGTTTTATCAATTGTGCCGTCTTGGTTGATTTTCATATATTTTGAATTGCTTGCGCCGGCGGTGATTTTACCGTTGTTATTCAAACTATGATTGTTATGAAGGTCTATGTTTACCGATGTTCCGGAATTATTAATAATGCCCCAGACGCTTTTGGTTATCCAATGAATGGTAGAATTCAATTGACCGCCGCCGCCTGAATAGCTGATATCTATATCTTTTCCCGAAGTTATATCGGCATTGGCTTTGTTGTCAATTATGTTATTAACGATTTTGGTTAATTTACCATCTTCTGTTGTGGACGCAATTGCAGCTGTACTTATTGATTCGGAAAACTGAGTCAAATAATTGTTTGAACCCGGCATAAAATTAATATCGAGCATATTACCGGCAGTGAGTGAACCACTGTTTTCAAGTGTATTGTTAACTTTGAAATCAATATACGATTTTGCTACCGGATCACCCGCAAAGTTACCGACATCCGATTTAACACTTGATAATAAATTATTTCCGGAATTGAAATCAATTTCAAGTTCATTATTGGCCAAGATTGCCGATTTATCATCCATTACAATTTTATTGTTGGTTGTTACATTCAAATGCGATATTCCGGAGGCCTTGGAAGCCAATCCGTAAGCGCCGGATTCAATCTTTTGCCTAAAGTAATTAGAGGAGAAAGTTTCAAGAATTGCATTATGCGTTGCTTCCAATACCGAATTTTTGAAGTTTATCTCACTGGTATCGGTAATTGTGTTGGTAACCTCAATAATTTCAAAAGCAACAACCCCTCCGACATTACCGGTGTAGGTAACTTCTTTCAAATCTTTTGTGCCAATACCTGAACTCGCCTGCATTTTTATATCACCGGCTTTTATGTTCGAATTTTTAATATTAATATTGGCGTTAGAGGCATAGCTGTTGTTGGCCTTTCCTGCCACATACGCTATAAATCCGCCGCCGCCGTTTGATTCATCATCTTCAACAGAGGTAGTGTCCTTAGTATAAATAGTAAAATCAGACAACGAGTTGATGTCGGAATTTTCAATGTTTGTTTCGGTTGTGGTATTAAACGAAGAGGTGGCACTTGTATCCGAAACATTGATAACTCCGCCCGAACCGTCTGTCGTTTTTACGTTATAGTTGTTTTGAGATTGGTTCAATATGAACATTCTGTTTTTGTTCTCGATACTTGATTTTAACCCGCTTAAATTCAAAATCGATTGGCCTTTAAGGGTATTAGACACACCGGTATCGGCAACATTGATAAGTCCGCCGGTTCCGGATGATTTATTTAATTTGGCCTCTCTGTTTGTGGTTATCACAACATTGGCAAGACCATCTCCGACATTAAAGTTTCCGCCGATATTAGCAATAGTGTCGGCTTCCATGTCGCTGTCAAGTCTTAATCTTGCACCGGCAACGAGTAAACCGAGATTAAATGCTTTCAAGTCGGCATCTGAGGTGGCGTTATGAGTTGCTTTGATATCGGCTCGGTTCAAAATGGTATTCTTACCGCCGACATCAAGTGTCATCTTGCTCTTATCCGTAGCTTCAGCGGCAACGGCATATACGCCGGCCGCCGTTACTTTGGTACCATTGGCATCGGCTTTGGCCTTAGAATTCAAATGTTGGTCAATATTTAATTTGTTTGCAGTATGGTCTTTGGCTTTCAAAACCGTTGCCGAAGTTGCAGTGTTCTCGGCATTGGCAAATGCTCCGGTATATATTCCCACACCTTGAACGGTAACGTCATGCGTTCTGCCGTATGCCAAGATATCTTTTGAACTGTTGGCACGGGCGGTTATAATATTGGTTGTTCCTTTGTTTACCAAAGTCAGCCCATCCGGACTGTCAATACCGGACTTGAAGTCAGCGTTCATAAATGCGCCGGATTCATTGTATTCGGCAATATTTATCGCTTTAACCGAAACAATATTGGATCTTGCGGTTACGCTCATAGTGTCATAATCGGTTACGATATCAATGTTCCCGGTATTAATCTTTCCGTTGACATTCTCAATGATGGCTCGGGAAATTGTATTTGCGGTTGCTTCGTTTTTCAAAACCGAAACAATGCTTGCCCCTTGAACCGGAACCGAAAGCTTCAGCGATTGCAAATCTGTATCAACCGTCGAATGAACGGTTAATTTTCCGGACGCATCAATATTTGTGTTGCCGGTAATCAGCGAAACAGCTTTATTCGTATCTTTGGCTTCCACCAAGTCCACATTGACAACACCGCCGATGGCAACGGCAACGTGTGATGTATCAATGGTAGCCTTGCTCTTGGACTTTGAATTAACGCTGATATCATCGGCATTGACTTCGGCATTTTTAATCTGTGCCAGTGTTTCCGAAGAATTCTCGTATATGTCGGAGCCGCCCGAAACCTGTGCACCGGAGGCTTCCATGTTTACTTTACCCATATAAACATTGGCATTTGAATTGGCGTTTAACAGGACATCGGCTTGCGTGCTTTCAACTTTTCCGCCTACGACTTCCGCAACGGTGTTATTGGCAATCTGAACATCTCTGACGCCGACACCGATGGTCGCACCGGTTGCTACAACGTTATAACTGTTCAAATCCAGCCGATCTGTAAGAACATCAATCGTTTTGCCGTCTTTTTGCTCTTTTTTAAGACCGTTCAGCCGGCTTGTAGCGTTTATGGCGGTATTAAATTCAGTTGTCAGATTACCGTTAACGCTTGAAACGGCACCGCTTTTAAGATTATTGCTCGCAGTTGTTGCTGTAGATAATCCCTGCGGTATCCGTGAGAATATATTGCTGATATACTTATCGACATCGCTGACTTGTTCGGCCTTAGAATATGTTTCGCTCGGTGTGCCGATTTTGATAACCTGAACATCAATCGGTAAAGATGCCAACCCCACGGATACGTTTAGTTGAGTGTTATCCAAAGCATTGGCAAGTTCGGAATTCAATGAAGATGAGCCGGCGTTAATTTGACCGTTTTTAGCCGACAAAATCTCAGATTTAACCAAATTGTTGGCGGTATATAAATTAACATTAACTCCGATAGAACCGCCTATACCGGCAAGACTGCCCATAACCACACTGTTGCGAGCGGAGGTTAAATCCTTGGAATTGACGTTTAATTGACCGTCAACGTTTAAGGTCTTTGACTTGGTATCAACATACGAGCGTGTGGTTGAATTAATATCATTAACCACGGCATTACCGGCTAAGCCCACACCTTGTCCGGTAATCGATAAACCGAAGTTAATATTGTTGGTTCTTCTGTCTGAATTGGAATAAACTTCAAGCGCACCAATCTCGGTTGACTTCGTGTTATCAACGTAAGAGGTTACGGTATTGGTAAACTCATTATCAATAACATTCACCACAGCATCAAGGCCTTGTCCGGCAATTCCTAATGCTATGGCATTGTTGTCAATGTGGTCGGTTTTATCTTTGTTGGTGTCTATGCTGATTATACCGGCTTTGATGATATCGGAATTCTTAATTCCGGCTTCAAGAGTGGAATTAACATCATTCAACAGCACATTGGTAATAAGTGTTGCGCCCTGACCGGCAACACCTCCGCCGACAATCCAGTTGTTGGAGTTTATAACCGAATTGGCATCAATATCTATTGTTCTGTTCGTATTTATAACGGCGTTATCAATATATGACTTGATATTACCTGTATAATTGTTTTTAATAGCAACGCCGACACCGGTAAAACCTTTGGCAACGCCGGCAACACCGGCCGAAACATCTAAAGTGTTTGCTGTGTTTTGTGCATCCATGTCAATAGCGGCATCTTTAACTTTAGAGTTTTTAATGGCAGATTCTACCGTGGCGTTGTAGGTATTTACAATCGGGTTAACATCCACGGCAACGTTCATTGCACCGCCGCCGGATACGACAATATGGGCGGCATTTATATCTTCATTTGCCGAGATTATAACTTTTTCGGCCGCGATATCTTTTTCGGTAGTTCCGTTATCAATCTTTGCGTAAACCTTATCTTCAACATCGTTTATGGCAATATTGGCATCAAGTGAACCTTTCATCGCACCGGAACCGGCAATCAATATTTGATGATTATCCTTTCGGTTGGCGGCATCTACCGTCAGATTATGCAGAATATCCAATTTGGAACCGTTGTCTATCAATGCACTGGTTGTGCTGTTATCTTTGGTATAAAGTATTGATACACCGACACTGCCTTTCAGCGAACCGCTGATATTACTGGTAATAATGTTCTTGATAGAGTAATCATCTGCCAAAACATACAAATTATCGGCAGTAATATCAGAATTACTAATCTCCGCTGTTACCGTATTTTCAATAACTTTTCCGATACCGGCACCGGCAACGGCCGCTTTGGAACCGCCGGCAATATCAAAGAACATATTCCAATTCCAGAAATCGCTGTCTTGGTCTAAGGAAACATAATCGTCACCGTCTTGTTTCATATTCAATCCGTCATACGAACCGTCAGCATTTTTATGCAACAGTTTATCTCTGTATGCTGCGGAAGTAACGTCATCACGCGAATATTTATTATCATCGTCCTTGGTTCCGCCCATAGAGTTAACGGCGGCGGCAGAGGCCGTTACATCGCCTTTGGCTTTAATTTTTGAATTGGTAATTTTAGCTTCAACCGTCTTTTCCAGTTTATCAACATTAACCGAGCCGGCAATAACGGCGGTCGTTTCTTCGCTCAAAGCCGCGCTGACGGTTGCTCCTCTCGTATAAATGGTTGTTTCATCATAGGCGGCAACATTTAAGCTGTTTATCAAATTAGTGCTTCTGCCTGTTCCCAAATTGCCGGAAACATAGGATTTTACGACGTTATCAATAACATTAACATTGACATTGGCGGCGGCCATCAAAAATGCGCCTTTGGTGGCCACGGCCGCACCGGCCAAAATGTTGTTGACCTTTTCGGTTGAGGTGGCGGCAACTTTAATATCTTTTGCCGTTAAAATATCGGTGTGCCGATCGGTTACAGGGACTAAATTGGCACCTACCGTATAAGAATCCCCGATTTCCGCCGTTACGTCATTCTCAAATAAATTAACCACAACATCGCCACCGACACCGGCACCGCCTTCGGTTGTTAAAATATTGATGGTTCCGGCGGCATCAAGGTTATCGGTATTTGTATTTGCTTTAACTTCAATGTCATCCGTTGCCGTTATGGTTGAACCCAAAATTTTGGCTTTAACGGTATCGTGAATGTAATTGATATTGGCACTGCCGTCAAAAGCCCAACCGGATTCGGAACCGGTAACCAAAGAACCGGCAACTGCAAAATCGCTCAAATTGTTGTCGGCATCGGCTAAAATGCTCAATTTGTTTATATTTTCCATGGTTGAATTAGCAACATAAGCCGCAATGTTATTTTTTACATTATTGTAATTGACTGCGGCACCCGCACCGACACCGTTGGAACCGTTTCCGGACAGATAAGCACCGCCGCCGGCAATGTTATAGATATCAACATCATTTTTAGCACTCACATCAACATCAACTTTTTTGGCATAATCATCGGCTTTGACGATTGAATTTTCTATTGCCGCCACAATTTCCGGCTTTAAGGTATTCATATTCAACGAACCGCCGACAGCAGATTGGAAACCTTGGTTTTGTTCATCGCTGTTAACGGAAGCGCCGGCACCGATTGAAATATTAAGTATCCAATTTTTGTTATCTGCACCTACGGCTAATGCGGAGTTATTCCCCGAAAATTCAATATCCGAATCATTGATGATTGATTTTACGGAGCCGGACTGACTGTTGTAGGCAATGGCCGCACCGGCACCGTTTTTATTCGATTTGGCAACAGCACCGCCCAAGAGAATGCTTTTGGCTTCCCGATGAGCATTCACCGCCAAACTGTCACCGATATTTAATTCGGAATTATTGACGGAAGCTTCTACCTTGGTATCATCTTTGGCAACATCAACACTGCCGGCAACCGAAAGCGAGAATTGTCCCAATATTTTCTGTATAATGTTCTCGTCATTATCGTTTTGGTTATTGTTATTATTGTTCAGCAGATTGTTAATGAGGTTTTCGTTTTCGTCATCATCGCTACCATCATCGCTACCATCGTCGGCTTTACTTGATATCGAACTGTCAACAGATTTTGCATCATCTTCATCTTGAGCATTATCTATATTTTGCGGGAGATTCCCGGCATCTTTCTGTTCTTCTTTTACACCGCCCGAAAATGCTCCGGAAGCTTCAATATTAAATTTTTGATTATAAGTCGTGGCATTGACAGCCAAATTATCGGCCTCAACTTCGGAGTTTTCAATGGTTGCTTTAACGTTTCGGTCAATTGAAGTAACGTTTACGCTGGC
Organism: Alphaproteobacteria bacterium; assembly: GCA_017477035.1. GTDB lineage: Bacteria > Pseudomonadota > Alphaproteobacteria > RF32 > CAG-239 > RUG410. The sequence goes on from JAFUXW010000184.1 coordinate 7,643, forward strand.
ACCGATGGCAATACCCGAAGAACTTTGCTGTTCTTGAGCACTTTCAACTTCTTCTTTTTGTTGGGTTAATGCGCCCTGAACAATGATATTGGTAATTTCATCTTTAGCTTCTCTTATATACAGTATTTGCTTATCAACAAGCGCTGCCTCTTCTTCTTTCGTTAATTTAAGTTGTTTTTTCCAGACTATTTCATTGGTATTATCATCTCTTTTGATAATTCCGCCGGTGGTTCTGATGGTGGCTTTACCGGCGTTTACATCAATATTCTTGGCAACAACCATATTATCATCTGTTATGTTAGATATCTTGGCAATGGTGTCGCCGCTGATATTTTGAACGTGAATAGAGCCGTCAACACCAAGGGTTTCCGACTTGCCGCCGGTTAAAATGATGTTCATATAAGATTGCTCGGTGGCACTGTCAACATTTATGTTCCCGTCTTCGGCTTTAACCGTTGAATTATCAATTAAGGCAGTTGCGTTATTGGTATATTCATCCCACACAAAATTGGCACCGATACCGGCTGTGCCGCCGTCAACCGTCGGCTCATACACCCAATCTTGTTGCCCCGGAAGTTTATAGTTAATCGTTTTTACCAAAATATCAACCAAACCGGCACCGTTATAGCCGATAACCGAATTCACCGCATTAACATCAACATCACCGTCTGCCGTAATTTCGGAAGCGTTCTGAATTGCCGCCAAAGTGTTTGTATTAACTTCATTATACACCACGGAAACCGAACCCGACAACTTTCCGGCGGAGGAATTGGTTTGCGCCATGTTATTGAAGAAACCGGCCATTTTGAACTTCGGTTTCAAAGCGGAATAACTTGTCAGGAGATTTTGTTCGGCTAATCCGGATAATTCAAAAACAGGGGCCGTATCATCGGCTTTCGGAGTTGCCGGAGAAACGCTCCATTTACCGTTGGCTTCCGAAGCAAATCTGCCGCCGACAAAAAAGCTGTCCATACCCATAATTTTGAAAGGAAATCTCAAACCGAAAGTCAAACTTCCGATATTCATCGGCAACTCGGTGGTGGCATCAACCGTAACATTCTCCGCTTCAACTTTTGATTTATCAATAGTGGCATTGGTCGTATTATTCTGTTCGCTGACAATAACGGCAACCGAGGCACCGTAGTTTGCTTCGCCTTGTGTATCCGAGGTGGCGGTATTGGTTACCAAATCAACAGTATTGGCTCTGACCGTTACATCACCATCTGCTTTAACCGTGGAATTTTCTATTTTTGCGGTGGTGGTATTGTTTGTATTGTTATGAACAACCGCACCGCCGATTTCAACAGCCGCATTTTCGCCGTCTTTCCCCAGTTCAAGCTTTACCTTTTTTATTTTATTGAATATATTATGCTTAAAGAATTTATCCTGTACCCCTTTTAATGCCTTATTCATTTCCGCGTCAAAGGTTTTCGGCTTTTGCACCATCATATCCAGAACGCTTCCGTCCGGCGCATTTTCTGTTTTGTGTAAACTTTGCGCCAAAACCGTTGTATCTTCCTCGGTTGTGATATTGCTATCTTTGATAAGAGCCGTTACCGTATTATTTGAGCGGTTGAGTATGGCCGAGCCGGAAAAGGCGCTGTTACCGTTGGCTTCAGTACCTTTCTCTTTCTCGCCGGCAACCGCTTCCATGGAAATTTCGGCATAACTGTCAGATAAATTGGTGGCAAATACACTCAAATTATCGGTATTAACCGTAGAGTTCAGAATTTCGGCTTGAGTATCAGTTTTAACGGTATTATTCAAAAACAACGCATATAAACCGGTTTCAAGCTGAATTGAGAAAAGACTGTCTGAGGTGAAAACCGTAGAATTTTCGTTGGTAGAAACGGCCGTTACATCAATATCACCGTTGGTTGCATTTAAGGCTGATTCTCTGACGATGGCTTTTGATACGGTATCGGTTCCGACAGCGTAAATACCGATAGGCAATGCAAAAGCAAGTATTCGGTTATTGGCATCCAAGCTTGCCGAAGCGTCGGTTGAGATTTCAATGTTTTTGGCATTGTTGCCGACGGCATTGATTGTAGAACCGTCAACATTAACGATTGCCGAACTTCTGGCACCTTCAAACTTGTCATATACATCAGAGCTGAAATATTTTTCGAAGTAAGAATCACCGCTGAATATATATTCTACTAAGGTAGGCGTTAAAAAGTTTGCATTTTCACTGGTTTCGCTTGATGCTTCGGCATGAATGTAAACGGATAAATCCGGATTTTCCGCATCAGATGCCGTTGCTTTTAAGGCGTTTATAATTGAACCATAAATATTCACTTCCGCTTCAGCCTTACCGGCAACCCCCCAAAGAGATGTCAACGCCGGTGTGTTCGCGTCAGGTGTGCAAACCGCATCTTCCAAAACATTGATAATAAATTCGCCGTCTTCAACCGGATTAGCCAAATCAAAACTTTTTTTCTGGGTTGATTTTGCCGTGAGCGAAACCGTATCTCCGGTTATATTTGAACGGTCGACAACATTAACGGTAGCTTTGGCTAAATCCACTCTTTGGTGTCTGTCAACTTCGGCAGTTGCCGAAATATCTATCTCATTAGCACCTATGTTTGCCTCTTTAATATCAACTCTGACATCTAATGTTTTGTCGTTATCGGAATCAAAACCGTCGCGCTTATGGGCAACGATTTTAACTTTTCCGCCTTCCAGACTGAAATTATCGGCATCTTTTATGTTATTTTGCACCAAACTGTCAAAAACTTGCTTGGCCTTTTCTTGTGTGGTGATTTTGCTTTGGTTTTTAACACCGGCCACAATTCCTCTATTTTCCTGGTATTCTCCGAAAACCTTAATATCTTTACCGTAAAGTTCGACATTTTCTTTGGCCATAATCCTACCGTTTACGGTAATCATGCCTTCGGACTTTTGCAATAATTCATTATATTTTTCGGCACCGTGTTCATAATCTGCAATATCATAAGTTACGCGTCCGTTATAGGCACGCTTAAGGTCATCATAGGTATCTTGTCTCGGGGTTGCCATTGTCAGTGAGCCGACGTTTAATACACCTGACGCCCCGACCACAATGCCGTTCGGCGAAACAAAAATCGCGTGTCCGTTATAAAAGGCATCGCCCTTAACCGTATTGACGATACCGTTAATATTAACCTGATTATCTACCAAATTTACAAATTTATTATAACCCTGATCAAACTTCAAATTCGCAACATGACCGTTATCAAGGGTAAAATCCGTATATTGCCTAAAACCCGTAGTGCCGGAAACTTTTGCCGCATCGATGTTATAAACGCCGTTATTGCCCTGAACACCGGTAATATTTGTCGCAAAAACCGGTGTGATGTTCAAAAACATCATACTGTATGCCGTTACAAACGACACAACCTTGCGGAATAATGATGGCTTTTTGAATACAATTTCTTGCGATTTTTTATTTTGAATTTTTTTGTTTTTAGTGGCTTTTGGCATAGGCGTAATCCCTTAATGTCGGCTGTTTATATCAATTTTACTTTGATTGCAAACAACGATTTGTTTGTAAAGTTCAATAAAAGTTTTCTAAGCATACTATATTTCAGGCGTTTTTACAACATATTTTAACATTTTGTTAAGCGGTTTTAATAATTAGTTAATTTTCATTGAAATTAATTAAATCAGCCTGTATTATAAGCCATTAATTAAACAATATCGGACTGCAAATATGAAAAAAAATCTATTAATCTCAGTATCAAGCTCTTTGTTAGTTTTAGCCTCTTATTCAACCGCATCGGCGCAAGTAACTCCGCAAGGTATTGCCGGACAACTCGGCACGGTGCAACAGCAGGATATTGAGGATATCAAGCGCATAGAAATGGAAAAACAAGGGTTGCGTGATTATGAAAATCGTCAGTTGGGGGCAGAGCAAAAAGCTAAAACAACGGCAAAAAAGCGCCAAAAAGCAACCGAACGCGCAAAACCGTCAGAATATAAAACCAAAGGCGTGTATATTGAAAAGATTGAAGTTCCGGACAGCGAAATCCTGACTAAAGAAGAAATTGCCGATATTGTGAAAGATTATGAACAAACCAATTTAACGATGGCCGATATTAAGGAATTAGTCGCCGATATCAATGAAATGTATCTTGATAAGGGTTATGTAACCGCTCGTGCCTATCTGCCGGAACAAACTATTGAAAACGGTATTTTAAAGATAGCGGTAATGGAAGGTAAAGTCGGTGATGTCAAAATCGAGGGCAATCGTTGGACTAAAGAATCTCATATTAAAGACCGCTTGGATATAAACGAAGGCGAAATCTTCAATGTTCAAAAACTTGAAGAAGATATGCTGATATAC